>SKTQ01000273.1 GCA_007122505.1 Bacteroidales bacterium
ATCGGAAAATCCGTTATCGATGCGCATGCTGCCCTGCGCACCCTGGTTGTCGAAGGCATAATGACGCATCCCCCCGTCATTGAGCAGCTGGATGCCGGCATAATGGCCACCCCCGTCAGAATATGAATATGCGAGCCGGGCAGGGACATGCAGTGCCGCCCGGTGCAGCTTCGCATTCCGCAAAAGCCAGTCGGCGAAAAAGCCCGCAAAAAAGTTTTGATATGGTGTTGCCGAATGGTTGGTAATTTCATACCGAATGATGAAAAAATCTTCCGCGGGATCCTCATCCCAGAAATACACCCCATAGTCAACGGTCACATCCAAGGGTGGCGGTCCTGTGGCAGAATGTCCCCGCACACTTCCGTTTACCCTGATGGGCGCATGGGGGTCATCATATTGAACATAGGGCAAAATCTCGGGTCGCAGGCTTTGGCTGAACATTCCGGGCATGCTGCCATACACGTTGTCCACAACCTGATGTGTGCTGTTTCCAAGGATGATACCCCCGCTTTTCAGCACTGTGTAAGCATTGTTAAAGAGAAGGCCTTTGCCCTGGGAGTAATCGGGATAGTTGAAACCGATGGCACCCCGGGCCGACACCGTGGTGGTGATCGGTCCTGCAAATACGTTGACGTAATTCAGGTTGAGACGGCGAATAAACGACTGCCGGCCTATCCGCTGATCATCCTGATCAAAAAAGGTAACCGTAAAAATAACCGGGTGATTTACCGGCAGGTGGTCATCGGTTTTGACCCAGAAGGGATTGCCGGTATTGCTGATGACCTCCAGGCTGTCGATGGCACCCATGTGCAGGGTATCGGTAATGAAACTGACCCTGGCTGAATTGGCAGTGAGGACAGCTTTAACACTGCTGGCAGGGGCCAGCAGGTTTTGCAGCTTCATCTCCAGGGGAAAAGTATCGCCCGGTCTCACATCGGCCAGCCATTCCTCATCGGTAAGGTGTTCAGGTATCCAGATGAAAGGCCTGTTTTCGGTCAGGGCCCTGAACATGTTAAGCCTGCCAAAGCCTAACTGACCGGCGTAATTCTGGTTTCCTTCCAGATCATCGATGGGATCGGCCGACATTCTGATGAGTGCACCGATTTGCAATGCATCAAGCTGTGGAAAATGGGATCTCAAAATAGCAGCGGCACCGGCGACTACCGGTGAGGCCATGGATGTGCCATTTCCAAGCATATAACCGTTATAGACCCATGTGGACAATACGGCACTTCCCGGCGCGGAAACATCCACAAATGGGTTGTAGGTGGAGAAATGGGTTTTAATATCCAGACTGTCGGTGGCCGCCACGCTGACGGTATGATCAAAAGAAGCGGGATAGAAAGGCCGGTCATTGTTGGCATTTCCGGCAGCAGCTACCACCACCGCATCTCTGTTCAATACAGCATAGTTTATGATATCCTGCCCGAAAGGGCCTGCATTGAAATGGCTTCCCCACGAACAATTGATTACATGCGCACCCTGATCGGCGGCATATACAACCCCTTCATACGCCATCACTAAACGTCCGAATTCGTCGTCGATCTTTACGGGCAGCAAACGACTGTGAAATCCTACACCGGCAATGCCTTCCTCGTTATCGGCGGTGGCGGTGGCAATGCCCGACACATGCAAGCCATGTGCTGATCTGTTGAAGCTGGGGTCGTTGTTTCCTTCGCCCAGATCCCATCCGTAAAAATTATCCACATAGCCGTCGTTGTCCGAATCTTCGCCGTTGATGGGATCATCCCAGTTATAGAAAATGGCATCAATCAGGTCGGGATGCTCCAGATCAACACCGGTATCAACCACGGCGACCACGGTATTGGTGTCGCCTTTGGATATGGCCCATGCCTGAAAAGCAGCAATATTTTCCAGATAATACTGTTCATGAAGCAGCGAATCATTCGGAAAGTATGCCTCCCGGGAATGTCCGGACCTTGATGGATATTGGGTGAAAAACGCCTGTGTTTCCGGAATAAATCTCGGCTGCACATAATCAACCAGGCCGCTGGCGGCGATTTTCTGCATGAGAGGAAGAACCTGTTCAGGTTCTGTTACTACCACTTCAAAAATTCTGCTCAAATCGCTAAGCCTTTGCCCCGATCGGTGGAATTTTTCAGCGGGAGGCCGGTGACGGGGAAATACACGGAAGGCTCTTTCCGTTCGGTTTTGATCAAGCAATACCTGGATCTGCCGGGGCACTGTTTGCGGATCATCCAGCGCTGAGGCAGCATCCTCGCTGATCCTGAAAATGATGTGACCGGGCAAAACGGCCTGCTGCTCCAAAGCTTTGTGATAATCCATAAAAACATAATCAACTTGCCCATACAGCGGATACATCAACCCAATCAATACCACTATCAAGGACCTTGCAACTATTTTCTGGTAATTATTCATTTATTCAAAATTTTGTCAAAAGAAAACCATTGTTCCAATTTACCAATGTGCAAATTTACCAATGTACCAATTTATCAATGTGAAAATGTATCAATGTACTAATGTGCAAATGAACCATTGTGCAAATTTCACACTTGTTTAGCACCCTTGCTACTTACTATCTGCTTTTTTCTACTTACTGCTTACTAATTACTACTTACTTTTCCCATTTCCTTCCCCCCAAGTTTCAAAAACCTCACATCCCAACCTCATCCTAAAGCTAACTCCCACCCTAAACCGCCCTGCTCCCTTCAACCAAATCCTTATAATCAGGCACGCCATCCAGAAACAACCACTGCCCCGACTGTTCGTCGCGCATGCAGCAATAATGTGTAAGCCCGTTTGTAACCACAAGATAAGGTACTCCCAAAGGAAAATTGTAACGTGCCACCTGGTCAAAAACATCCCTGGTGATCGCAACGGCCGGCGATTTGAACTCAATCACCATCATCGGTCCGGATTTGCTGCCGTAAACGATGGCATCGGCTCTTTTTGACAGATTATTGTATTTCACACTGCTCTCAACAACAATGAGTGAAACCGGATAACCCTTGTCGCTTTTCAGCCACCACAGGAAATGCTGACGCACCCATTCTTCCGGGGTGAGGGCAACATAACGTTTTCTGAATATATCAAAAACAAAATGCTTCCCCGACCGCTGAACGGTTTTTATAGGATACATCGGAAGATTCAGTGTATGCATAAACACAATGACTATGGGCGCCGGAGCGTATTCTTACAAAGATAATTGATTTTTTTGTGCCTTTTCCAAAGGAAATAAACCCGAAAAAACAAGCGGTCTTTCAAAGCTTTCATTAAATTTGCCTGGGCAAAAGCGATTACAAGAAGATGACGGAAACAAATTTTCAGCAAATACTTAAGGATATCCGGAATAAAGTCCTTTATCCCATTTATTTCCTTTCGGGGGAGGAGAGTTTTTATATTGATGTGATCGCCGATTTCATCGAAGAGAACGTGTTGACGGAAACCGAAAGGGAATTCAACCTCAGCATCATGTATGGCAAGGAAACGGACATCCCCACCATTATCAGCACAGCCAGGCGCTATCCGATGATGGCTTCCCACAATGTGGTCATCATCCGTGAAGCCCATCACATTAAAAACATAGAAGACCTGCTCCCCTATGTGGAACGCCCGCTGGAGTCAACCATCCTGGTGATCTGTTACAAATACAAAAAAAGCCTGGATAAGCGCACAAAGTTCTACAAAATACTGAGCAAGGCCGGGATCGTTTTTACCGGAAAAAAGCTTTATGAGAACCAGGTGCCTGCATGGATATCCGGCTATGTTAAACAACATGGGTATAAAATTGGTCCGAGAGCCTTGCAAATGCTGGCCGACCACCTGGGAACCGATCTGGGCACCATCGTGAATGAGATACGAAAGCTGTTCATCAACTTAGACAAAGGATCAGAAATTACAACCCTCGTTATAGAGGAGAACATCGGCATCAGCAAGGATTTTAATATTTTTGAATATCAAAATGCCCTGGGTGCCAGGGATAGTGGCAAGGCATACCGCATCGCCAAATACTTTGCCGATAATCCACGGTCAAACCCATTTGTGATGACCACGGCCGTTTTATACCAGTTTTTCTCCAAAGTGCTGCTTTATCACAGCCTGGCAGATAAGTCCCAAAACAACGCTGCCTCCGAACTTGGTGTAAATCCGTTCTTTATCAAGGATTATGCGCTGGCTGCAAAAAATTACCCTCCGCAACGGATCATTGCCATTTTTTCGGAGCTACGCAACTATGACATGAAATCCAAAGGCTGGGAGAATGCTTCTACTAATCATGGCGAACTGGTAAAGGAATTGACTTATAAGATATTGAATCAGGTTTAGGCATAAGATTTTGTTTTACGGATATGTTAAATTGCTTTCATTATGAATCATTGGCTGGTAAAAAGTGAACCTTCTGCCTACTCCTGGCAGCAATTGGAAAAAGACGGAAAGACCCTCTGGGAGGGTGTTAGAAACTATCAGGCACGCAACAACCTGAAGGAAATGAAAAAAGACGACCTGGTATTGTTTTATCACAGTGTGAATGAAAAACGTGTAATGGGCATTGCCAAAGTTGTAAAGGAGCATTACCCGGATCCGACCACCGATGACGACCGTTGGGTGGTTGTTGACGTGGTTCCGGTTCAGGCGTTGGATAATCCCGTTACCTTAAGTGAGATCAAATCAGATAACCGCCTGGAGAACATTGCCCTGGTTAAACAGGCACGACTCTCCGTAATGCCTCTAAAACAGGAAGAATTCGACGCCATTGTGGAGTTGGGCAGCAACAAATAATACTGAAAGGAGTAACTAAAACCATAGATATGCTCGATCTGATTATTGCCGTTATCCTTATCCTGGGTGCCATCAGGGGCTACCAGAAAGGTTTCTTCTATGAAGCAGCCACGCTGGCAGGATTGGTGGCAGGGGTATTCGTTGCCATCCTGATGGCAAGCATCGCAGGCAACATTTTTGAAAGCCTCTTTGAATGGAATACAAGGGTGGTAAAGATCGTGGTATTTATCATCGCATTTATCCTGGTGGTATGGCTTATCCGCTTGCTGGGAGAACTGCTGACCAAGCTGTTCAAAGCACTGATGCTCAGCTTTGTCAATCGCATTGCGGGATTCGCCCTGGGTTTGCTGAAATGGGCCGTCATACTGGCAATATTGTTTATGGTTCTGGA
Source organism: Bacteroidales bacterium (assembly GCA_007122505.1). Classification (GTDB taxonomy): domain Bacteria; phylum Bacteroidota; class Bacteroidia; order Bacteroidales; family UBA7960; genus PUPG01. The sequence goes on from SKTQ01000273.1 coordinate 5,150, forward strand.
AATTATGGATCCCGGACAAAGAATCATCTCAAAAGAAATGCAGGCAAACAGTTACCTGTATTCCATGCTTGAGTCTTTATACAGCCTGATTATTGATCGCATTGGACTCGAATCCAATGGGGAAAATCTTTTTTATGTTGATTTGTGAATCGGTAAACCATGCATGAACCATCCTGGGATAAAATCCGGAAAGATTTCAAATTAACCGGGAAAGTCAGTTATTTCCAAAGCGCCGGAATGTCGCCCATTCCCAAAGCTGTGTATAAAACCATCCAGGAAACCTACGGCAAATTATATGAACTGGGGGAGCTGGATTTTCACGGTGATCTGGCCATGGCCGAAGCTTTGCTGCAAAATATGGGAGAACACCTGAATACCCCGCCCGAGAACCTGGTGTTTCTGCCCAATTCGTCGCTGGCCATGTCGATGGTAGCTCTTTCCATGATGAGACGCTTCGGTAACGATTTTAACATTGTTTCCATGCAGGATGAATTTCCTGCCACTCATATCCCTTTTGAATACCAGGATATTCCTGTCAGGTATGTACAGCCGGAAAACGGTCGGTATCCCATTGAAAAAATTATGGCTTTGACTGATGAAAAGACCAAAGCGGTGGTTTGCTCCTATGTGCAATACAGCACGGGTTTCCGGCAGGATTTGGGTTCACTTGGCAAGGCAGTCAGGCATAAGGATTTACTTTTTGTGGTGAATGCCACGCAGGGATTCCCGTTTTTCCCCATCGATGTCGAAATGATGTATATTGATGTGCTGGCTGCATCCTTGCATAAGTGGGGGTGTGCGGGTCATGTGGGTTCACTGATGTACACCTCACCCGCATACAGGGAAGAGTTTCCCACTCCGGTCGCAGGCTGGTTGTCTGTAAAACCGGAGGGCGACGACTTCATCGTTACACAAAAAGGCAAACACGTTGATATTTACCCCTCAGCCTTGCAGTACCAGTTTGGCACCGCAAACCTGCAAACCATCCTCGCATTGAAAACGGCCTTTGAGTATATGCAGCACATCGGCTTTGACAATATCCGCAAGAGGGTGTTGTCGCTGGTAACGGATTGCATTGCAAAGCTAAACCAGCTGAATGGTGTGGAGATATTGAGTCCCCATAGCCATGCCGGGGAACAATCGGCCATTATCAGCATCAACCTCACGGGGAAAAGCAACCAGGAGTGTGTATTGTTCCTGCAAAAAGAAATGGTAATCACCACCATTCGCAACAACAACATCCGCATCTCCCTCAACTTTTTCAACAACCACGAAGACATCGACAGGCTTGTGGAAGGGATACGCAGGTTTATGGCGCAGTGAGCTTTGACGCCTCTTCCCTGATGAGTTGCCAGGCAAGCTGCAAATGTTTTTCTGATGTTGTGCGCTGGCCCACCGACAAACGGATACAGAATTTTCCCGCCAGTGAAGTATGCGTGAGGAAAACTTGTCCAGTATTGTTGACCGCGTCCAGCAGTTGCCGGTTCAGCATATCCAGGTTTTCTTCCGTTTCACTGCCCGGATTATAACGAAAGCACACCAGGCTTAGCTGGCGTGGTGCGAGTAATTCGAAATCCCTGTCTTCTTGAAGCCATGTCTCAAACATGGCAGCCAGTGCAATATGCCGGTTGATCATTTCCCTGATCCCTTCCACACCATAACTTCTGATGACAAACCACAGCTTGAGTGCACGAAATCTGCGGCCAAGCTGAATGCCCCAGTCGCGGTAGTTTTTCACCTGACGGTCAGCTTCCGTCTTAAGATATTCCGGCTGCATACTGAGGGTACGCAGCAAGATGTCGGGATTACACACAAAATAGGCCGAGCAATCAAAGTTGGTAAGCATCCATTTGTGGGGATTAAATACGAATGAATCGGAATTTTCAACGCCCTGCATAAAAGCCCGGTGTCCGGGGTCAATGGCTGCTGTTCCTGCGAAAGCTGCATCCACGTGCAGCCATATACCATATTGTCTGCAAATAGCAGCGATGGCTTCAAGGGGGTCCATGGCCATGGAAGAAGTGGTTCCCAGTGTGGCCACCACGCAAGCGGGTTTTAAACCACTTTCCAGATCCTGCCTGATGGCGTGCTCCAATGATTCAGGACACATGGAAAAGTCGTCTCTGACTTTTATCAGGCGGAGGTTATCTTTCCCAAAGCCGGCTATTTTTACACCCTTCTCTATGCTGGA
>SKTQ01000129.1 GCA_007122505.1 Bacteroidales bacterium
CCGGTTGAGGCTAATGAGCCGCTGCACGTAATTGTTCACCTCCGTTTCACTCCATCGCAGTTCGGCCGGCGAATTATCGCAGATAAGGGCCAGCTTAAGGGTTTCGCGGTTAGGAGCCTCCAGGCTGTGCATCCGAACAAGGCCATAAGCATGAATAACGAGCAGAAGGGCAATGACGGTAAGCAGGAAGGATCTGTTCTTATTCGCGAGGTAATCAGCCAGCAACAGGTTGATCATTACCAAAAACCAGGATATAACACCCACACCGCCCAGCTCGGCCAGCTGCAAAAACCAGGTATTGCCGGCCTGGGTATATCCAAAAAAGTGATAGAGCCAGGGGGACCCCCTGAAAGCGATACTTATCAAGGATTCAAGGGCAACATACGCGGACGCAAGCGTGGGAAAGGTGAGCCATGCCCACTTCTTCAATTCCCCGGACCTTTCAAAAAGCTTTGCCGCCAGTCCAAATAGCAGCAGGAATTTCACTGCATTGAAAAGCAGGAGGGCTAACCATACGAATACGCCCGGAAAAACGGCGTTGCCCGTAAAGGCAGCCACAACCGGAAAGGCCCAGCTTTGGGTGATGGCCGCCTGTGTGATGCCGGTGATTGTCCCGGCCAGCATCCCGGTTTTGACACCGGCCCGGTGTTTTTTCAGCAGGAAAAAAACCGGCACGTAGCATACCCATCCCATCCACCAGTAAAGATGAATGATAGCCAGTCCCGATAAAATGCCTGAAAGGATTGACAGAAAAAGGATAGCCGGCAGCTTTTTACGGACAATGGTTTTTGGTACAACCCGCATGGCTTTAGATAACAATGACGCTAATAAATCCTCCTGACAATGAACACCTTAGCAGATATGATCAGCGCCATTGCAAGCAGAAATGCCCAGGGCGCAAGCGGCAACTGCTGTGCGTCAAAATTTGTGGTGAGTGTGATGGTTGTGGTGCCGGAACATAGGTCCATGGGGGTTTCATTATCACTTGACCTAAAAAGCCCGAATTTATATTCGGTGAGATTCAGCGCCTGTTCCGTGGCCCTGATGGAAAACTCCAATTCAGTTCCTTCGTTTGAGTCTAATGCTGGGTGGTTGTTGTTTGTGTCATAAGTGTCAAACAAAGATCCCGACAGAAATGTATCACAAGCTCCAGGAAATACCGAAAGCTGTTGTGTGCTGGGATCCTGATTTGTAAAGTGTGTTGACTCAGCAAAAACAAAATGGCCGCTGGTTTCATCGTCTGCAATGAGAGACCAGCTTGTACCATCGTCAAAGCTGTACCCCAGGTCTATGCTTGCTGGCGGAATAAGAAAAATAGAAGTATTCCCCATTTGAACCCTTAGGCGGATGTTATTTTGGTGTGTAAGAACAACAGGGGTTCTTTCATCTGCCTTCCAGGTGGCAGTGGTTTCGTCGCCGTCGTCATTGCGCCAGCGCCAGTTGCCCTGGCCCGGGGTAATTGCAAACGCAGGCAGCAACATGCCGGTAAAAATCAGTAGTAGGAGTAATTGTTTAACTTTTAGCATTTGGTGTTGTTTTTTAACAATCTTAATTTGAATGGAATTGTTATGGTTAATGGAAAAGCAAAATAATTGTTTATTAATATGTAAAAATAAGAATAATTTTATCAAAAAATTAAAATTCTGTTTTATAAAACTGAAAAACTTTCAGGGCGAACACAACAAATGGGCCTGAATGAAAACTTAAAGAACTGAACCCGGTTTGTAAGGGAGAAGAACACCAAACAGATACCTGCTTTAAGGTTAAGGACGGCCGGGTGAATTTGCCTGAAGGCAACATTGAGAATGCCCTGATACACTTTCGGTAAAATACTGGTAAACAAAGGTTAAGCTGGCTTGGAACGACTCGAATATTAAAATCGGAGGTATTTCCCAGCAGTTATAAAGCAAACAGGATTCCATAATATCAACATTTCCTCACTCATGAAAGCATTGCATACTACCTTTCGCACAAGATTACTGAGCATCTTGCTCTGGTCGGTGCTGTCGGCGGCATTTATCGGTCCGGGAACCATCATCACGGCATCGAGGGCCGGTGCATCCTTTGGTTTTTCATTGCTTTGGGCACTGTTGTTCAGCACTATTGCATGCCTTGTGCTCCAGGAGGCAGGTGCGCGGATTCCGCTGGCCACCGGAAAAAACCTTGGTCAGACCATTGCCTTGCGTTATGGCCGAAACAGCCACGGCGGCTGGATGGGGTTGTTGTCTGTTGTTGCCATCGTATTGGGTGCCGCCGCTTATGAAATGGGCAACATACTGGGCGCGATTGCCGGTCTGGACCATTTACTAAGTGTCAACCGCATCGTCATGGTGCTGGTAATCGGTGCGGTTGCGGCTGTAATCCTCAGCATTCCTTCCCTGCAGATTATAGCCAGGCTACTCGGACTGGTGGTGGTTGCCATGGGAATAAGCTTTCTCGGAACGGCCATCATGTTGCGCCCGCCAATTGGTGAGCTCCTTGCGGGTGCCCTGGTGCCCGCCCTGCCCGGTGAACCCCTGGCCGCATTGCTGGTGCTCGGACTGATCGGCACCACCGTAGTACCTTACAACCTTTTTCTGGGTTCCGGTGTGTATCCCCATGGGCAAAGCCTTTTCGACATGCGCCTTGGACTGGGTATTGCCATCATCCTCGGCGGCATAGTATCGATGGCTGTACTGGTTACAGGCACTGCCATCAGCGGAAGCTTCAGCATAGAAAACCTCGCCGATGCATTGTCGGACAAAATGGGTAGCTGGGCAATGTATTTATTCTTCTTCGGATTATTCTGTGCCGGCTTTACATCGGCTATCACGGCACCGCTGGCAGCTGCAGTGACCGTTAGAAGCATTTATGGAATCGACAAAGGAAATCGAACAACAACAGCAAATGCCGCACCTGATGAGAAGAAAGAATACGAAATCCATCAAGATGGTGCGGTTGACAAAGCCAAACGCAAAAACTTTGACCTGAAATTTACCCTCGTATGGGCCTGCGTGCTTGCCTCCGGTATGTTTTTCGGATTGCTGAACATACGCCCGATACCCGCCATCATCGTGGCCCAAGCTCTTAACGGCCTGATCTTGCCGCTGATAAGCATATTCCTTTGGAAAATAACAGCCAGCAAGCACATCATGGGCGAGCGGCATGTCAACAGCCTTTTTTTAAATTTGCTCATGGGTGTGGTCGTAACCATTGCTACCATGATCGGCCTGGCAAACATCATTGCTGCCACAAGCATATTAATTGGTTATGAGCAGCCCGCCGGAGCAGCCTACCTGATGTTGCTGGTTATAGCCTCAGGGATGATAGCTGTTATCGCGTTTTTTTGGCGTAAGAAACCAGTAACATGAAACTCCCACGTTGAAAATCCCGACCTATTCGGGAACAGGATTTTTGACACAAAGGGGGGATGATTATGGGAGCTAAGAGGAAGAAGAAGAGAAGGAGAGAGGGGGGTGAGGGAGTGAAAGCAAGAAGAAAGTAAGAAAGATCTGAGTTGAGAGTTGATAGCGGAGAACTGAGAACTGGAAGCTGAGACTTAAGGGACTTAAGGGAAGAGTAAGATTTATGCTGTATACAGCTAGTGTTGTATGAGATTGGTAACAAATTCGCCCTGTAGGGCAACTTAAACACAACTACAAAAGCTAAACAACACATTTACAAAATTATGAACAGATGAAACTATAACGAGAATGATTCCCTGGCATTTATACATCGACACCGGCGGCACGTTTACCGACTGCCTGGCGCGTGACCCACAAGGGCAGTGGCATCGCAGAAAGGTGCTGAGCAACGCATCCCTTCGCGGAAAAATCATCTCACAACCTGCTTCCAACCAGTTACATATTGAAGAGAGCTGGGGATTAGACAAAGATATCCTGGGTGGTTATGTTGTGAACATACAGGGATTGAATCACAAACCCTTGCATGTCGTGTCTTATGCTCCGAATGAGCGAATCATTTCACTGAATGTGCCTTTGGAACAAGACCTTCGCAACGGTCATGGTTTTGAAATATCGGCCGGCGAAGAAGCCCCGGTTTTGCTTGCCCGTCTGTTAACCTCTACCCCGCTGGATCAATCGTTGCCGCCACTGGTCATGTATCTGGGGTCCACGCGGGGCACGAACGCCCTGCTCGAAAGAAAAGGTGCGCAAACAGCAATGGTTGTGACTAAAGGTTTTCGAGACCTGCTGGCTATTGGCACACAGCAACGCCCCGACATTTTTGCACGCGAAGTGATCAAAGCCCCACCGCTTCCTGCCTGTTTTATTGAAGCAGAAGAGCGCATGGATGCCGGGGGAAATGTGCTGCGTGCACCCGACACTGAAAAACTGAAACACGACATCAATACACTGAAAAATCAGGGTATAAAAGTGGTGGCCGTTTCGTTGCTGAATGCGCACAGCAACGACCAGCATGAAAAACATGTCGAAAGCCTGCTGAAAGAGGCCGGTATGGGTTACGTTTGCACAGGTACATCGCTTTCTCATTTCATAAAGTATCTGCAACGCACCGAAACAGTGGCCGTCAATGCCTACCTGCAACCAGTTATTGATGAATATGTTCAAAATATTGACAGAGCGCTCTCAAATCATTTGCTTAAGAAGGCAAAAACAGGCAAGCCGGCCCTTGAACATTATAGCTTTATAGATGACAGCGAAGATTCCGGCAACGACCTCGCACACCGCCTGCTGGTGATGAACAGCGCCGGTGGGCTTCAAACAGCATCAGCCTTCCATCCGAAAGACAGTCTCCTGAGCGGTCCCGCAGGTGGAGTGGTGGGTGCGGCAAGCATCGGCAAAAATGCCGGTTTCAGCAAGCTGATCTCCTTCGATATGGGTGGCACCAGCACCGATGTGGCACGTTATGGCGGTAATTTCGATTACTGCTTCGAGCTGGAGGTTGGCAATGCACGCATTAACAGCCCGGCCCTGAACATCGAAACCGTTGCCGCTGGTGGTGGATCCGTATGTTATTATGATGGTTATACGCTTTGCGTTGGGCCCGAGAGCGCCGGTGCTGACCCCGGACCGGCGTGTTATGGTGCCGGAGGCCCTTTGACTATCACCGACGTGCATTTACTCGCCGGAAATCTGGACATACAACAGTTTGGCATCCCGGTCTTCCCTGAAAAGGCAAGGAAAAAAATGGAAGAGATAAGGAGGCAAATTGAACAGCAAAGTGGCGAAAAACGCACTACTGAGACATTGATTGAGGGTTTTTTGCACATCGCCAACGAAAAGATGGCCGGCGCAATCAGGAAAGTATCCATAGCCAAAGGATTTGAGCCTTCCGACCATGCACTTGTGGCATTTGGCGGCGCCGGCGGACTGCACGCCTGCGAGCTTGCCGAACTCTTAGACATACAAACCGTGATCGTTCCAAACGATGCCGGCCTGCTCAGCGCATACGGCCTGTCAACAGCACAGGTGGAACGCTTTGCAGAGAAGCAGGTGATGCAGCCACTTGAAAAAACGAAGACAAAGATTGCTGCATATTTCAGGGAGCTGGAGCTTGAAGCACTCAGAAAATTAACAAATGAGCTTGGCCCTCAAACCATGCAGATACGGATGCGTACAGTCTATTTGCGTTTTTCCGGGCAGGATACCAGCATTGAGATAGTATATGAAAATCCGGACACGCTGTATGAACAGTTTCGTACACAGCATCAAAAAATTTACGGTTATGATCCCGGCAACAGGGAAATAGAACTGGAATCCATGCGCGTGATAGCCAGCACAGTGCCTGCTGAAGAAGCAAAAGCCAGCGTTACCCCTGACGGTGACACATCTGTCGACGGTTTCTTGTCGGGATCATCAAAAATACCATTGCCCAATCATTTTGTGAATGCGCTTGTTCATGGCAAACGCACCAAAACCCCTGTCTTTATTCGTTCAAATATTGCACATCATCATAAGGAAATCTTTGGGCCTGCAGTGGTGCTGGACAAATTCAGCACAACGGTCATAAAATCCGGATGGCGAATGAGTGTTGATCGTGAGTTGTCGATGATCATTACGCGCAAGGATATATATGATAAGGATTCAGATAGGAATACAGCCGGTAACCTGTCGCAGGCTGAAGAGATCCAATTGGAGCTGTTCACCAACCGTTTTATGCACATTGCATCAAATATGGGTGCGATGCTTGAACGCACAGCCATGTCGGTGAATGTAAAGGAGCGGCTCGATTTTTCTTGTGCCCTCCTGGATAGTTCCGGGCATTTGGTGGCCAATGCGCCACACATCCCCGTACATTTGGGCAGCCTGGGTGTTTGCGTACGGGAAGTGGTTAGCCGCCATAAACTTCGGGCAGGCGACGTAGTGGTAACGAATCATCCGGCGTATGGCGGTTCGCACCTGCCTGACCTGACCCTCATCAAACCGGTTTACTCAAAAAACAATGCTTTGCTGGGATATGTGGTTAACAGGGCCCACCACGCCGAGATGGGTGGAAAGACACCAGCCTCCATGCCGCCGGATGCCAGACACCTTGCCGAAGAGGGTGTTGTGATCCCTCCATTTTACCTGGTGCGAGACGGTGAAGCAAATTGGGAAGGAATGGGGGACATTCTGACAAAAGCGCCGTTTCCGAGCCGCGCGCCCGATGAAAACCTCTGCGACATCAAGGCAGCCCTGGCATCTTGTGTAAGCGGAGAGGAGCAGCTTTTAACGCTTGTGGAAGAGTACGGCCCGGGACGTGTGACATATTACATGCAGGCGCTCCGCAAGCATGCTTCCACACGAATGAGGGCGACGCTGAAAGCATTTCCCGACGGGCGTTACGAGGCTGTCGAACATCTCGACGATGGCAGTCCGCTACAGGTGCTAGTTGACAAGCAAGGCGACAGATGTCATATCGACTTCAGCGGTACGGCAGGCGTGCATCCCGGCAACATGAACGCAACCCTGGCCATCGTCCATAGCACAGTCATCTATGTAATGCGCCTGCTTTTAAATGAACCCATCCCTCTGAACGACGGTATCCTGGAACCTGTCAGCATGCATATCCCGGAAGGCATGTTGAATCCGCCATTTGTTGAAGATCCTTTTCTATGCCCTCCTGTTGTAGGTGGAAACGTTGAACTGAGCCAGCGGCTTACCGACACCCTGCTGAAGGCTTTCGGTGTAGCTGCTGCCAGCCAGGGTACCATGAACAACGTGCTGATCGGAAATGATCGCTTTAGCTACTACGAAACCATTGCCGGTGGCTGCGGAGCAGGCAAAAACTTTCACGGTGCATCTGCCGTGCATCATCACATGACCAACACGCGCATCACCGATCCGGAAATCCTTGAACACCGCTATCCCATGCGGCTCGAACGCTTTGAAATACGCA
>SKTQ01000018.1 GCA_007122505.1 Bacteroidales bacterium
CGCCATTGGCCATCTTGTAGTCGATGGTTTCTTTTATGGTTTCGGTAATAGAACCCATGGCAATGATAATATCTTCAGCATCCGGAGCACCATAATAGGTAAAGGGTTTATATTCGCGGCCACAGATTTCAGAGATCTGTTTCATATAGTCTGCCACCAGGTCGGGAAGTGCAATGTAGAAGGGATTTGCAGCTTCTCTTGACTGAAAGTAGACGTCGGGGTTTTGGGCAGTACCCCTGGTTACCGGATGTTCAGGGTTCAATGCGCGATCGCGGAATTGCTGCAGGGCTTTCATGTCGATCAGCCTGGCCAGTTCGTCCTGGTTGGCTTCTTCAACCTTTTGCACCTCATGTGAAGTACGGAAGCCATCGAAGAAATGCAAGAACGGAACCCGTGATTTGATGGCTGCAAGGTGTGCAATGGGCGCAATATCCATGATTTCCTGCACACTGCCGGTGGCCAGCATGGCAAAACCGGTATGGCGGGTGCTCATAACGTCAGAATGGTCACCAAATATGGACAAAGCCTGTGCAGCAAGGCTTCTTGCAGACACGTGCAATACACCGGGCAAAAGTTCACCCGACATTTTATACATATTCGGAATCATCAGCAACAGTCCCTGCGAAGCGGTATAAGTGCTGACCAATGCCCCTGCCTGTAATGCACCGTGCATGGCTCCGGCAGCTCCGGCTTCCGACTGCATCTCCACCAGTTTTACCTCCTCACCAAAAATGTTTTTTCTGCCATAAGCAGCCCACTCATCCACATTCTCGGCCATATTAGAGGAAGGGGTAATAGGGTATATCGCTGCTACCTCGCTGAACATATATGCTACATGTGATGCCGCATGGTTTCCGTCACACGTGATGAACTTTTTCTTCTTGGTCATAGTCTTTATGGTTTTAAAAATACGAAAATGTCTTATTTTAAGATAGTTAGAACACTACCTGCAGGTGCAAAAATAACAAATATTCTGAATTATCTATAGAAAAGGAGACTATTTATAACGATTATAAGGAAGACTTGACCTATGAGTTGTTAATTAATGCACAAAAGTATTGTCATTATCTCTCTTCAACAAAATGCATTAAAAAATTGCTATCCTATTCATCAACAATAAACTAATCAAAAAACATCCATGAAATCCCAAATTTGAATGCAGCTACAGGAAGGGGGTAAAACGGAATGTCGTACACAGGCTTGCCGTCAGAAAACAAGCCCAAAATGTTTTCCAGCTTGATGAACAAGCGGGCCCTGCTGATCATTGCATTGGCAAACACGTCCAGCAACAGCACCTGGTCGCTTTCATAGTGATTCTGAATATGAAAATGCCTGTTGACAGGCATGTAAGCCATGGGCCTGTAAGGGTTATTGTAGCGCAGATCAAAACCTGTATGGGCATGTAAAACCCCGTCAAATAGAAGGAAGTCGGCAAACAGTGAATGGTAACTGACCAATGATGGAAAGCGGTCGAAATGTTCATCTCCGAAATACTGATATTGCAAACGGTGTTTAGACTTAATGAACAAATATGACAACTCTGCAGTCAGTCCGGCAGTAATAACGGAAAATGAGCCTGAGTTTTGCACCGGATAGCCTTCTTCGTCCATATATACGGCCCTGTTCATTAGGGTATATCCGGCATCGACCGACAACATTCTGTACATAAAACTGGCACCCCCCGTCAATATCCTGGTTTTCCGGAAATCGTTATCCCAGCTGACATAATTGCTTCTGAAACGGCTGTAAAAATAAGGAGCTTCCTGTCCAGCATACATGGCATGCAGTTTCAGGCGAAAAGGTTGTTTCTCACGGCCCAGCAAAATATGACCTCCCAGATGGCTGTCTCGGTCATTGTACCCGCCGGCGATATATTGTGCGTAACCGGCAAAAGAGAATGCATGGCGCGGGTTAGAGGCAACCTGTACTCCCTGCCGAAGTTGATTGTAACGTTGTCGCTCAAACAGGTATTCATCTTCGCTGCTTTCCTCATCAATGCCCGGGAAAGCCGGCATTCTGACATTGATTATTTCATGACTGACAAACAGGCGCAGATAAAGGGGGGCATCATATCCTTTATGAGAAGGTGTGCCTGAGGTCCAATTCAGCTCATTAGAGATCATGTGCACCAGGGTAGAGTCATAGGTAAAATTGGGATTCACCGGTACTTCATTGCCAAAAAAATCGGATGAGGGTGCTCTTGATTCATCAAACACGAAAGCCCTGCGATGGTAGGTAAATGCGTGACGGAACTGCCCGAGATTTATGGATAATGGGCGCGTATGTTCATCTTTGGATGGGTTGAGGTCGGCCTGGTAACTATGTTCGACACGAAAACCCAGTTCACGAATTCTGGTTTGTGCATTGGTCAAAAGCATGAAGTCCCGGCCCTCGTCCTCTTCGTATCCAAGGCGGTCGGCCAACCCACCGCTTTCATCATTAAAAATTCGGTTAATGATCATGCTTCCTGCCACCTGGTAACCTTCAAAAGGTTGTGCATCAAGGCTTAGCGAAAAGGCGGCATTCCGTGCCCGCAACCTGCTCAAATGTCCGGGTGAGTTTGTGGTCTGATATAGTATTCCTCCATACACATGATCATGCAGGCGCTGGTTGTGCATGGCATAAAAAAGTTGTTCCCGCTCGCTTCCCAATACGTAAAAAAGTTCAGAATACACATGTTCAGGCCGGTAGAATCTTACACTGTCCAATGTCAGTAAATGGCCCTGGTGCATTTTGTGGGGATGCAGTCTGAAACCTTGTCTCTCCAGAGGCTCAAAAAGCAGCGGCCTGACAGCATGTCCCACATTTCCTTTACCGGCATATAAGGGTTTTATGACGGGAAAGAAATCGTAATGCTGAAAGGCTGTCAGGGTGGTGTCGATTTGCTTTTGTTGATGAAAAGGCTGCGAAAACAGACTCTCACGGGTGTGCCAGCCAACAGCGGAGTAAAAGGCATGATCATGATGATGGTGGTGATCGTTTTCATGATGTTGATCGTCGCCGGCGAACATTGACATACCCGGCAAGGCGCACCAGGCCATCATAATCATTAAAACAACATAACTTTGCATGGAGCAAGCGGATAATTAAACATGTAAAAGCCCGGTAAAGGTAAATGATTTTTTTTGGATGCCACAATCATCATTATAACCAGACAAACGAACCAAACCTTTTGTCCTGTACTTTGTTTAGCTATTTCTAATTGGTTGAAGAAAAAGATATCACTTATCCTGCTTTCATGCACTGATATCAATTATTTTTCGTTTTAAAAAAAACATTACCCATGAGGTCGTATTTGAAACTACTGTGCATATACGTATGCTTGCTGATGTATGTTTTGCCTGCCGGTTCTGTAGAATCTGACGCCGGAAACACGCAGGATAAAAAGATCGGACTAACATTGAGTGGTGGAGGTGCACGCGGACTGGCACATATAGGCGTATTGCATATTATTGACAGCTTAGGGGTTCAAATCGACTTTATTACAGGTACAAGTATGGGTAGTATCGTTGGAGGTATGTATGCTTCCGGTTATTCTGCTAAAGAAATTGAGGAATTTGCCCTTACAATGGATTGGGAAACGATCTTTAGTCGCAGAACCGAACTAAGCCTCATACACCCCATGCGAAGGGACAATCATCAGCAGCATATTGTGGAATTGCCCATCCAGCACGGACGCATCCGAACGCCAACAGGAGCCATTGAGGGGCAGCAGTTATGGAATGTGCTCAATGAAGTATTTCTTCACACCCATCACATAACAGATTTTAATGATCTGGATATTCCGTTTGCTTGTGTGGCTACCAATGTAGAAAACGGAGATGCCGTAATAATGCGGGATGGCAATTTGGTAACCGCTGTAAGGGCATCCATGGCTATTCCTTCGGTATTTACCACTGTTGCGCGTGATGGGCTGAAGTTAATCGACGGAGGTGTTGTTAACAACTTCCCTGCCCTTCTGGCAAAAGAGATGGGTGCGGATTTTGTAATTGGCGTCAATGTTTCGCAAGGATTAAGGCCGGCAGAAGAACTGCTTACCCCCATAGATATCATTTACCAAATGGGGTTTTACAGTGATGCCAAAAATTTCGCGGATAATCGAGCTGTCACAGATATATTTTTAGATGTGGATTTAGGTAGCTTCACTGCCGCAAGCTTTGCCAACACTTATGAAATCATAGAATTGGGAAAAGAGGCAGGGCGAAAGATTATTGATGATTTGATGCCATTTGCCGGCCGTAAGACAGAACCCAGGGCAAGAATTAAAGAAAAAAGGGAGCAGATTGAACTGGTCATAGACACGATCATATTTTCCGGACTTGAGAATGTGAAACTCTGGTATGTAACAAATACGCTGAACATACTTCCGGGTGATACCGTAGGTGTCAGACAGCTTACCCGTTCCATTAACAAACTATATGCAAGCAATTATTTTAACCGGGTGCACTATCATTTAAAACCTGTCCCGGATAAGGGCTCGGTTATTTTAAATATTGATGTCAGTGAAAAACCCTTCAGCAGCCTTGCAGCGGCATTACATTTTGGTTCGTTTACGGGGGCAGCCATTTCAGCCAGGATCAGTTCCAACAGGTTTCTGATTTACAATGTGGAAGCCTCAGCATCGGTGGTTATTGGCGAACAACCAGCATTTAAGGGCTCGCTGATATATTTTTTTGATGAAAGAAGGCGAACATGGGCCAGGTATATGGTTCAAGGCAGGCGATTGACATTTCCGATTTTTGATGATTTTGAGCCATTTGCGGAATACAACCAGGGATACTTCAGGAATGAAATTTCCGTAAACAGATTATACCGGCAAAATTCGTTTTTCTCTCTGGCTACCGCCTATTATTTCGAAAGTTTGTCGCCAAATTTGCGAACACCTACAACCATAGATATCAACAACAGGGCATTTGAAACAAGCTTAAGTTGGCATTACCTCAGACTCAACAGAAATGTTTTTCCAACATCCGGACAGCGGATACGGGTAAGCGGTTCATTCATTCATAACCAAAATCCCTCTGTATCTGAAATTCGTCTGGACGGGAGACCGGCAAGCCTGGAAGATCTCGATATTGAAATCAGTAATTTTTTGCAGTTTTACCTGTTGTCTGAATCCTATATTCCACTGTGGAGCAACCTTACCCAAATCAACAAGCTCCAGATAGGATACAGTTTTGGATATGAGCAGGGGTTTATTAACAGCTTTAATATAGGTGGCACCTACCACTTATTGAAAAACCAGATCACATTTGCCGGGTTAAATGAATACGAGGTGATCAGTCCGAACATTGTGGCCGCCAGCCTTGGGTATCAGTACCACTTTGGAAGGTCTGTTTACGGGACCGGTATATTTAACGCCGCTCTGTATGATTTCAGGGTTGACAGGCCCGAGGAAATATCCGGTGATAGTTTTCTACTTGGCGCCGGTATTTCTCTTGGCTATGACAGCATCCTGGGACCTTTTGAGTTAACTTTTTCCTACAGCCCGCAAGCCGGGAAAATCATTGGATACATTAATATGGGGTGGTTGTTTTGATGGAGAAAACGAGCCAATTTGGAAATGTGAAAATGTGGAAATGTGCAAATATGAAAAGGTCAAAAGGTCTAAAGATGCTTAAACTTATCATCCTTTTGTATTTATGTCACCTGCTTTCCTTTGCGGGTTTTGCGTGATTTAACCTTTGCGGCCTTTGCGTGGAATAAAATTATATTTTTCACCGCAAAGACGCAGAGCACGCAAAGAAAATGTACCAATTTATCAATTTATCAATGTGCAAATGTACAAATGACGGTCCTTTGCGCTTTTTGCGTGATTTAACCTTTGCGGCCTTTGCGAGAAAAAAAATGTTTCACGCAAAGCTCGCAAAAAAAAGAAAAGCCCGCAAAGGGCTGCCTGCTAATGCATTGGCCCATTAGCATCTGAAATATCCGTGTTGGTTTTTGGTCTCCCATATTTTATGAAACCTCATCTGTTTTTATGCTTCTCAACACATGTTGATATTAGAAATTTTATTGGGAAATAGCATTTGCAACGAATACAGTGGTTATTCGTTGCAATTATTTCAACGAATAATTTTGAAATGCCACAAATACGCCGTATATTCGTTGCAAATTAGGCATCGAATGAAGGCATTTATATATCAACAAGACAATTGGCCAAACTTCATCTGGAAAGCTGACGAGTGTATCAACCTATTGAGCGAAGTACGAAATTTGCAGGGCCGGGTTCTGGGAAGAATGGATTCACTGGGATTTGACCTGAAAAACGAGGCATCCTTAGAGACTTTAACGCTTGATGTTTTAAAAACTTCTGAGATTGAGGGAGAGCATCTGAATCAAAGTCAGGTTCGTTCATCAATAGCCAGAAAATTAGGATTGGAAATTGCCGGTTCAGTTGATTCCGGAAAAGATGTAGACGGTATTGTTGAGATGATGCTGGATGCAACGCAGAATTGTTTTAAACCTTTAAGTATCGAAAGGCTTTTTGATTGGCATGCAGCACTTTTCCCAACAGGAAGAAGTGGAATGCACAAAATAACTGTTGCAAATTGGAGAACAGATTCTACCGGCCCAATGCAGGTGGTTTCAGGAGCCATGGGGAAAGAAAAAGTGCATTTTCAAGCACCTGATTCCAGCATATTGCCCCGTGAGATGAGTCAATTCCTAAACTGGTTTAATACAGATAACCAGCTTGACCCGGTTATAAAAGCTGCTATTGCGCATTTATGGTTTGTGACCATTCATCCATTTGAAGATGGAAATGGACGAATAGCCAGGGCACTAACGGACATGCTTTTAGCCCGATCCGATAAAAGCTCACAGCGTTTCTACAGTATGTCAGCTCAGATCAGCAGGGAGAGAAAACAGTATTATGGTGCTCTTGAACGAACACAAAAGGGAAATCTTGACATCACAAACTGGATCAAATGGTTTCTGCTTTGTTTGATAAACGCACTTAAATCAACAGAAAAAATCTTGAATCGTGTTTTATTTAAAGCCGATTTTTGGAACAGGCATGCAAAAACAGTCATCAATGAAAGACAAAAAAAGCTACTAAATAAAATTCTTGATGGGTTTGACGGCAAATTGACCTCTTCCAAATGGGCAAAAATTGCCAAATGCTCCAGGGACACAGCAATCAGAGATATTAACGACTTAATTAACAAAGACATTTTGATAAAAGAAAAAGAAGGAGGCCGAAGTACCAATTACCAGCTTAAATAAATACCCGCAGGTGACCCAAATGACTTTTCATAATTGACGATTAACAAAAATAATAATAACCAAAGTCCCGGTACACA
>SKTQ01000043.1 GCA_007122505.1 Bacteroidales bacterium
AATGTTTGAAATGTCGAAATGTTTGAAATGTCAAAAAGTCAAATGAATAAAAAGTATTTCTTTGCGCTTTTTGCGTGATTAACTTTTGCGGCCTTTGCGAGGAATTAAAGAATGTGAAAAGGTCAAAAGGTTGAAAAGTTAGAAAATGTCCGAAGCCGATTTTCTGCTTACTGCTTACTACCTACTTCTTACTTTCACCCCCTCTCTCATTCACTCTTCCTCTTCACCCGGCCTTCCCACCGACCTGATTGACCCGGTTGTGGGATGAAATTCAATTTCAAGCTGATCTGCAGGAAGGTGCGTGACAATACCGAACTGGTTTACAAGTAACCTGTATTCAGCCCTTTTTTCTTCGCCAACGAGCAAAGCAATCTCAGCATATTCGGGAATTCGATAATGAAAGCCCGCCGGAGACTGTCTCCTTGGGTCAACCGGACGACTCAACTGTAGCGCCAATAAATCAGTAGCTCCGCTTCGGGTGTATGCAAGACGCACGGGTTTGCTGTTATTGACTGCCCGATGACTGATTCCTTCGTCCGGTGAAAAATAAAACAAGGTATGCATCTCTCGCGCATCCTGTTTGTCCGGCCGGTGGTAAAACCGGAACTTCTGCGAATGTGTTTGGGTAATACCAGTGAACAGGTTCAGATAATCCGTTTCCAGCTTGTCCATTTCGGTGTACATATATCGCAACGCTTCGCTGGAATAGTTGATTTCCTGGAACCCACTGATGAGATCAAACTTTTTCTCGCGGATCTCAAAAATCAGTTCAGCCAGTTCGGCAGCTCGCTGCGCAGGCCTTTTTTCAACCCAGCTTCTCCTGAGCCTCTGCCGCTGAATGGTGATGGTATCAAGTCTTACATCTTCAATGATGGTATCTACCCTTTCTGTCATCGAGCTGGTAAGAAAGTAATTGAATGTGGTTTCAGGGCCAAAAAAACCATAGTCCTTCCCTTCTCCCCTGAAAGTGGTGTGCTCTGATTCAATAAACTCTCTGCTTACTGCATAGATGATCCCGGCATCATTAAGTGTAAGAAACAATCCCTGCTGCTCTCCCGCCGGGAAAGATACCTGGTAGATATGTTCCGGGTCCGGTTCGGCAAAGTGATTAAAAGAAACCGATTTAATGGCATATTGTTGCGAAGGTTCAAAAATCACTTCATCAAGTCCCAGGTACTGCTCCGCATATCTTGCATATGGTCCCGGAACCCGCGTGGTTTTCAGCACCTCAACATCAACCGCGACAACCGTCCGGGGCAGGGAATAATATGCCATGGCACCTGAAGTTCCTGGTTCTATGCGGCTTACATGTGCGGTAGTGGTTGTAAAGGGCTCCTGGCTTTTGCATGCCGGCAACGCGAGGGCAATGATCAGCAAAGCCGGAATAATGATTCTTTGCATGGATGTATCTGTTTTGGTTACCGCAGGAAATCAAGGCTTGCATTCTTGTCGAATTCCAGTGTCGGCGCATCTGTTTTGAACACCTTCACCGTTTTCGACCCGATATATTCAATGTCTTCACCTTCAATGCGAAGCATGGTGCCCTCTTTTAAACCCACAACAACCATATCGGGATTTGCAACCAGAAACTCCCTGATCCTGTCTTCCCTGGTTTCTCCATTATGGTTGGGAATGATGGCATCAGTATAATGCGGGTTGATCTGGAATGACACAATTCCGAGGGTTTCAAAACTCCGGGGCTGAATGATCGGCATGTCATTCGTAGTTTTCAGAGACGGACAGGCTACATTGCTTCCGGCACTCCAGCCCATATAGGGTGTTCCCGCTTCCGCCTTTTTGCGTATGGCATCCATGATTCCGGTTTCATGCATCATATGAACCAGGTGAAAAGTATTGCCACCCCCTACCGCTATGGCTTCTGCCTCTTCAACGGCTTTCACGGGGTCTTCAGCCCGGTGCACCGACTTGATATCATAACCAAGCTTGTTGAATACATTTTCAACTTTGGCGGTATATTCATCATAAGAGATACTAACTCCTGCATAAGGAACAAACAGGACTTCCTTCACACCGTCACCAAGAAAATCCTTGATGTGCGGTTTGGTATAGTCCAGATACTCCTCACCATAATTTGTTGAATTGCTGATTAACAAAAGTCTTTTTGCCATTTTAGAGTTGTTTATATTGTTAACAAAAAATATTTTCAGATTGGATATGCCCGTTTTATTCATCAAAGTTATAATAAAAAAAATTGCTGAACGAATGCATGCATTTGTTTTTCATAATCTTTAGCAAACAGGTTACCCCATAATATGCAGAATAAGATTGTTTTTGATGTCGAAAACCATAACAGTTCTGAAACAATGTTGTTGTTCAACGGCAATCCGCAACTACCTGGAAACCCATCATCGTAGATTATAAACATCTCGGATGGAAAGCGTTTCCCATGCAATTCAATCTTTTGCTTGATTCAGAAAAAAGAAAAAAATTCTACCGCAGCTACCGGCGGTTCGAGCAAAAATTCAGAGCCTGAGAGGGTTCTTGCCGTTAATCTTCCAAACATTTATATATCAAACCCTTCTCTAAAAAAAACTGATCCCGGAGTTGTTTGAAACACACCGGGATCAGGTAAGTTTAAATTATATCCGAGCTGGATCAGGCAATCTTTTCGATCATATCGGCAACGCGGCTGGCATAACCAAATTCGTTGTCGTACCATGAAACCACCTTAACGAATGTCCCGTTGATCACTTGTGTAAGCAGTGAATCAAAAACGGAGGAGTGCGTATTTCCAATTATATCTGTCGAAACAATAGGATCGGTGCAATACTCCAGGATTCCCTTCATGGGGCCTTCAGCGGCCTGCTTCACGGCGTTGTTTATGTCTTCCTTTGTAACTTCCCTGGCGAGCTCTACGGTTAGGTCTACCACCGATCCATCCGGGGTAGGTACACGCATGGCATAGCCATCCATACGCCCTTTCAACTCAGGAATAACCAGCCCCACCGCCTTGGCAGCACCGGTTGTGGTTGGAATGATCGACATGGCCGCTGCCCTTGCACGACGCAAATCCTTGTGCGGTGCATCCAGAATGATCTGGTCATTGGTGTAGGCATGAATGGTATTCATCAACCCCTGCTTGATGCCAAAGGTGTCGTTCAACACTTTTGCCACCGGAGCCAGGCAATTGGTGGTGCAAGAAGCATTGGAAAAAATCTGATGCTCAGGCTTTATATCATGATCGTTTACACCCAGTACAACAGTGGCGTCCACGTCATCAGCCGTTTTTGAAGGTACACAAAGAATCACCTTGCGCGCACCGGCCTGTATATGCTTGCTGATCTTTTCCCTGTCGCGGAAAACACCGGTGGCCTCCACAACAACATCAACATCCAGTTCACCCCATGGCAGGTTGGCCGGATCTTTCTGATCGTAAACCTTTATCTCCTTGCCGCCAACGATCAATACACCATCACCCGCAGAAACCTCAGCAGGAAACTTGCCGTGCACAGAATCATATTTCAGAAGATGTGCAAGCGTTGCACTATTGGTCAGGTCATTCACCGCAACCACTTCCACATTGTCCCTGTCCATAACCGCTTTCAGCGTCAATCTGCCAATGCGGCCAAATCCGTTAATTGCTACTTTAATCTTCTTCATAATATCAAACATTTAAAATTTTCAAAAAAGAGCGTAAAGATAATCATTTGTGTTGAATTGGGAGGTGTTATCGCTAACAATATTACAATAAGATAACAATCATCCTGTTCGGGATTGTTCACTCCGACATGCACCCCCCACCGGCGAATAAAATAATCAGTGGCGGTCAGCCAAATAAAGTTGCCAATGATCTATTTCCCGGATATCCAATGCATCAAGAAAGAAGTCAGACTCACCGGGGTCCCGCTCCAACGGCCTGACCAAAACCGGTAACCGCTCCTTACCTAAAAATTGCCATAACCGAACCGGAGCTGCAACAAATCCACATTTGGCCAGCAGGGATGTCTCACTTCCGGATAAAGCCCAGCTGCGCAAAAATGGAATGGTTCTTTTCCGCATGGCTATCCGAACAAGGCTTTTCAGCTCTTTGAAACCCGGAACAGCATATTCCCACAACAAATATTGATAGTCAGACACCTTGCGAATAACCAAATAGGCTTTCAGCACATCATCATCAAACAAATAAGCAAAAAAATAATCGTTGGTTAGATAGGAGTAACGCCAACGGAAATAGCGTTCATCCCTCATGTTGGAAATCTTCTCCCTTGGACGGCAGTTTTCATAACAATGGGCCATCTCTTTGGCTCTCAAACTATTCGATATCTCAACACGCCACCCTTTTTTCCTGATGAAAACCGTATCCTCATCTGTCTTTATTTTTCTTTTGGTTTTGATGATGAAATAATTTGGGATGGATGTCCGTAAAGCAAAGCGTTTGGTGCCGTTGGTAGCTTGCCAGTGTTGTTTAAGGTATCCAGGGGTGGAATATTTATTGGATGAAAGATTATAAATTAAGCCGCTTCCGCTGAAAGAGCGGTCTATATCTTCAAAAAATGCCTCATTAAGCTTTGTAAGAACTCCCTTTCGCCTGTAACCGGGATGTACAATGGCATCCGCAGGCGTAAAACCTTTTAGCTCTTTGTTTTGACCAAAAATAAAATTTTGAGGAACAAAACCCCTGAAGCCTACAACCTTGCTTTCATCCATGGCAAGGTAAACCCATGGATTTTCAGCGAAAGGATTATTCTCGTATCGCCAGGCAAAAAGCTCATGTTGACCACGCTCATCCAGATGCGACCAAAGCAACTGTAACAGTTGCATGGCCTCTTCTTTGTGTTCAGGACTATATTTCACATATCTCATGGGCAATCAGAGACTTCCTGCGAATAGAAACGACCCGTTTGCGGGGAAGTTGCCAAACAAACGGGCCTGAGATCAATATTTCTTCTTATGTTTTCTGAACCGGAACATACAGGTGAAAAGCCCTGCAGTGACATCCATTAACCTAGCATCACGGGCATGACCAGCATCAGAAGGTCCTCATCCGCGTTTTCATTGTCAACAGGGGTGATTAAACCGGCCCGGTTTGGCTCAGACATTTCCAGCATCACCTGCTTGGTATCCAGATTGTTCAGCATTTCCAGCATAAACTTGCTGTTGAAGCCGATTTCCAGATCGTTGCCTTCGTAATGGCAAGCCAGCCTTTCCTGGGCTTCGTTGCTGTAATCAAGGTCTTCGGCCGACAGGTTCAGTTCGCTTCCCGCAATTTTCAGTTTTACCTGGTAAGTGGTTTGATTGGAGAAAATGGAGACCCTTCTGATGGAGTTAAGGAAGGGCTGCCGGTCAATGGTCATTTTATTGGGGTTATTGGTTGGAATAACCGCTGAATAATTGGGGTACTTGCCTTCAATGAGCCTGCAAGTCAGGATGATATTTCTGAACGTAAAGCGCGCATTTTCCTTGCTATACTGAATTTGTACAGGCATTTCGTCATGCAATAGAATATGCCGCAACTGGTTCAGGGGTTTTTTGGGGAAAATAAAACTGGCGGTTTCAGGTGCCTTCACATCGGTCCTTTTATAGCGAACCAGTTTATGGGCATCGGTAGCTACAAAAATGACCCCTTCATCAGATAACTCACAATAAACACCTGCCATAACCGGACGCAAGTCATCATTACTGGCGGCAAAAATGGTTTTTACAATCGCTTCATGGAGAACATCGGATTGCATATTTATCTCGGCAGGATCTTCCAACTCCGGTACTTCCGGATATTCTTCACCATTCTGACCTGCAAGCCGGTATTTACCCTCACCGGCTGTAAGTGTAACACCAAAATTTCCGGGATCAATATCCAGCGTAACCGGTATGTCAGCAAAAGTTTTAAGGGTTTCAAGCAAAATTTTTGCTGGTATGGCCACATTGCCTTCTCCTTCGGCCATGTCAACATTGATACGGGATGTCATGGTGGTTTCCAGGTCGGAGGCCGACATTTTTAACTCCGAATCCGTCAGTTCAAACAAAAAGTTATCCAGAATTGGAAGGGTATTATTGGTGCTTAATACCCCGCTAATTGACTGCAACTGCTTGAGCAATAGTGAGCTGGATACAATAAATTTCATATGCCTGTTGTTTTTAATTGGATAGCAAATATAGCGTTTTATTGAGAATGATCCGTATATTCAGCCTGTTTTTTCTTCGATTTGTCATTTTTTTCCTTTTATTCCTGATGTTTGATGCAAAACCACGAAAGACCCCGCATTACCGGTTGGAAAACATGATACTGTGCCAGTGCATAATCTCCGCCATTTACACGCAGGTAGAACCGGTTAGGGTCGTAATCGCGCCTGTCGGATAAAAGAGTGCCGTCGGCCGGTGGCAAACGCTTATAAAATGACAGAAAGGTATCACTTCCCTCTGTGTCCGCAACAGCCATCTCAATAAAGGGATCATCCGCATACAAATCTTCCGGGGGATGAGCAGCCGACCCTGGTATAAGGCGCTGATAATAAAGATGATCAAAGGCCCAAACATAACGTCTGATCCTCATACTGTCGACATTTTCCCGTGGCACCGGGCTGCCAAAATAATCCGTGAGTAAAAAATCCGAATCTCCCCTCTTTTGCAGGGTGAAAGAATCCCCGTCTTTGCCCGGAAACCTGGTTGTAACCGATTGCAGCATACCCGGAGGTAATGCCAGCACAACAGGACTTCTCCAAAGATGTTCCAAAGGTGAAAAAACACTGCTTATGCCACCTTCCACACCGGGCAGGTGCACCTCGTATGGGGTACTTTCGCTTGAGGATTTCATAAATGTACCCTGCCCTCCTTCAGTTTCGTACCCAACCATAAAGCTCAAAACAGACCTTTGCCTTGGCAGCAGGTTGATATCACCGGGTAACCTTATCCAATAAGAAGCAACAAACACTTCCACCCGAACCCCCTCATCATGCAATTGTTTGGCAATAATATCACGTTTTTCCAAGGATACCGGACGCCGCACCTCCATCCTTGTCAGGGTAGAAAGAAGATCCCTGACAAGGCGCATGTTGGCAGGGATATGGTCATTGACCATCCACCGGTTGTGGTCATCCTGAAATAAAACAAGATATTCACCATCATGGCTCTCCATGGTCACCCTTACAACTTCCATGGTCCTGTCAACACGAAACAGAGCAGAAGCAGCCCTGCGTTCAGAACAACCGGGTAAAACGATCATCAGCAAAACTGCCATGAATATAAAACCTGCCATCCCTATTTGCCAAACTTTTCTCATCGGCTGTATCTCCTTTTACGCAAAATTACCCTGAGGGTGCCGAATATCAGCACAATCAGCACCGGCAGCCCTGTATTCAGTATTTGAATAGAAGACCGTTGTTGATTTACCCGGCGCTCGTCCAGCAAACGCAAACGAATCTCACGTGCACGTGCTTCAAGTATCCCCGAATCATCTGTAAGATAATTTACCGCATTGAGAATAAAATCCTTGTTTCCGAATGTGTGACCTGTTACCCTGTCGTAACCAAGGGGTAATGGTCTGCCGTCTCTGCCAAACTGATTTTTGATCACACTGCCGTCGGCCATCAGAATGATGGCAGCAGGCTCCCCTGTATCTCTTACAACAAAATCTTCGGGCAGGTCCACAGCCGGTTTTATCCGGTTTCTGAAAAGCGATTCAAAACGTCCTTCCAGCAGGACAGCCACCGTTTGTGGCGGACCTGTAAACAATGCCTCATCCACACCATATTGCAAAATATCCAGGCTAATGAGCACAGGCACCGGCATCACCCTGCTGTATGGAGAAGTCTGCAGCAAAATATGTTTGTTGACACCGGGTGCTTCAACCGTATCTATGGAGCTCACAAATTCGGTACGGATCACGTTGAGGTTTTTCACGATTTCATGATCTGCAAGGGGGGTGATCACCGGGAAATAATACCACGGCAACACATTGATTTGCGGACTTCCTGCAACCATCCCCGTGGTAAAGGGATGCGGCGCGGCATCCAGATCTTTGATCAGCACTGGGTTTAACCGTGCCCCATATCTAAAGAAAAAGTCGTCCATGTTGATATCCCAGGCCATGCCAATGGTCTCAGGTGCGAATGCCAGGCTGTCCATGTCGGCAAATACCGGATCTACCAGCCATAACATGGAACCACCTCCCATGAGAAATTGATCCAGCAGAAATTTCTCTTTTTCGGTAAAAGGCTCCCTCGGACCGGCGACGATCAATGTGCGAAAGTCTTGGATATCCGCAAAGTCCTCACCAATACGCACCCGGCCAACCTCATAATACTGACGAAGCTCGCGGCTTATGGAAAACAGGTAGTCAGGATGCAATGTTCCGTGGCTGCTTAGAAAGGCAATGCGCTCTTTCTCTGTTGTGCTAATTCGGTGAATGGCTGAGATGAGGTTGTATTCAAGTGCCGTGGAGGAAAGATGAAGAACTTCCCGGACGGGCAGCCCGATATGCTCCTGCAGCAAGTGGAGGGGAATTTCCCTATCCCTGTATGAGACCAGTGCACCGGGAAAAATAACCCTTTGTGAAGTCCCGTCGCCGGCACGCATCTGGATCTGTGTTGGCTCAAGACCTTTTTCCGTGAGCATCCGGTAGTATTGCCGTATGGCTTCCGGATCATCCCCTGCCTGCCCGGCAATATCAGTAAATTCAAATTGAACCCTGTCTGAATATGCCCGGAATTCATCCAGCATCTCGCGGGTGTCATTGCGCAGCCTTCGGAACTCTGCCGGCAGATTCCCATCAAGATATACCCTGAAATAAACAATATCGTCCAGGTTGCGCAGTACATTTTTTGTAGCGGAAGTAACTGAATAGCGTTTTTCGCTGGTGAGATCCCAACGGGCATACTGCATGCTGCCTGCTATATTGATAACAACTACCGCCGCCGCTGCAATCAGGAGGCGTCGCCATGCATATCCGCCGCGGGTGTGCCCGGTGATCTGTATTTGTGCCAGTGTAAGAAAAATGGCAATTACCCCCAGAAAATACAACACATCACGGCTGTCGATCACACCCCTGCCCATCGATGAATAATGAGAAAACAAGCCCAGATCCCTGATAAAAAAATTCATTTGCCCTGGCATATCCAGCCCGTGAAGCATCTCAAATCCGACAAAAAAGAACCCGGAAAGAAAAAGGGCAATGATGAAGGCCACAATCTGGTTTTCGGTAAGAGAAGATGAAAATACGCCTATGGAAACAAACACCATCCCCAAAAAGAGCAGTCCGGCGTAAGAGCCCCAAACTCCGCCCATATCCACACCCGGAGGCTGGGAAAAAACCGATACGGTGATTACATATACCAGGGTGGGAATAACAGCAACAGTCATCAGGACAATCCCGGCCAGGTATTTGGCCAGCACTACCTCAAAACCGGTCACAGGTTTCGTAAGCAGCATCTCAATGGTACCACTGCGCTTTTCATCGGCAAAAAAACGCATGGTGATGGCCGGTATCAAAAAAATAAATACAAATGGAGCCAAAACAAACAACCCGTCCAGATTCGCATAACCCGCTTCAATGATGTTTAAATCGGCAGGAAATATCCACAGAAACAGCCCAATAATCAGCAAAAAGGCCGCAATGACAACATAAGCGATAAGGCTGTTGAAGAAACCGTTCAGCTCCCTGATAAACAGTGCCCACATATCTTCCGGTTATTCTTTAAAAAAATCAACAGTAACAGAGTCATTCACCCGGAGGCCCAGCAGCGAACTGGCTTTGCCCTGGTTGATCGCTATTTCAAGCAGTCCGGTGGCACCAAACAACACAACCTGCTCACCGGGCATAACATCCGAATACGATTCGTGTATTTCCGTAACACCTTCTCCGGGCATGCGCCAACTGATACGGAATTGCATCCCCTTTGCCTTCTCCCTGAACAGAGCCCTGTCTATATTTACAAAAGCATTTCCGTAACCGTCAATAAAAATCACTTTCCCGACAATTTTCTCAGGATATACTACCGGGTTAAACATCAGTTTTTCCTTAAACTGTCTGTATGGTTGCCCCAGCTTAATAATTGGTTTCCCCGAAGCAATCATGGCAGCAGCTTTTACAAAAACATCACGAGTGGAGAACGTAAAATAATCGGAATCTTGTATAATATCAATTTCAACAGCCTCCACAGGGTCATTCTGAAACAGCAGCGAAAAAATACCATTGTCAGCCCCTATAAAAAACTGCCCCTTGTGTTTAACAGCTATATGCGGACTTTCCATCCCTCCTTCGGTATTTATGCCGACGAGATGGATGGTGCCTTCAGGAAATCCGGGCCACGCATTCTTCAGTACAAAGCTGGCCTGCATAATGTCATAACAGTTGATCCGGTGGGTAATGTCAACAATCACCGCACCCGGACAATGCCTGAGCAATGCACCCTTTACCGAACCGGCATAATGGTTCCCGATGCCCCAGTCGCTGATGATCGTGAATATGGTTCTATCCCCCCTCTCAGGCATGTTGTCTCTTCTTTAGTTTCCACTTTCGTGGGAAAAGCATACAAAGAATTTTACCCGCTTCCCCATAAATTTATTGACAAAATTATTGTTATTTTGCAATTCAATCAAAAGTAATCATTTGATGGGAGAAAAAACAATAAATATGGGCGGAATTCATCCTCCCGACATATTTGGACTGCAGGAAGAGAAACTTAAACTACTGAAAAACATATTTCCAAAACTTAGGATCATATCCAGGGGGGAGGAGTTAATTGTAATTGGTGACCCCAATGAAGTTGCTTTTTTTGAGGCAAAGTTTGCCTTGATGACTGCCCATTTTGAACGCTTCGGAAAACTCACAGAAGAGAATATCCTGGAGATCATGGCGCAGCAAAACGGCTTTCTGCCCGTTTCCGGTGAAGCGGATAAAGATGATGAATTGCTGTTATACGGCCGCAACGGCATGGCCATAAAGGCACGATCACCCAACCAGCGACGCATGGTATCAAGTTTCAAAAAACATGACATGCTTTTTGCCATAGGTCCTGCAGGTACAGGCAAAACCTATACAGCAGTGGCCCTCGCAGTGAGGGCACTCAAAAACAAAGAGGTAAAACGGATTATCCTGGCAAGGCCTGCCGTGGAAGCAGGAGAAAATCTCGGATTTTTACCCGGTGACCTGAAAGACAAACTGGACCCCTATCTCCGGCCGCTGTATGATGCCCTGCGCGACATGATACCACCATCCCGACTCGCTACTTACTTAGAAGACGGAACCATCGAAATTGCACCCCTGGCATTTATGCGGGGAAGAACCCTGGACAATGCCTTTGCCATTCTGGATGAAGCACAAAATGCCACCGAAAGCCAGCTAAAGATGTTCCTGACGCGAATGGGAAAATCGGCCAGGTTTATCATCACAGGTGATATTACCCAAATCGACCTGCCCCGCCACCAGGTGTCCGGACTCCTGACAGCCGTAAAGATCCTTAACCATATTAAAGGGATTGATTTTGTATTCCTCAATGAAAGGGATGTGGTCCGTCATGAATTGGTGACACGCATCATCGAAGCATATGAAGATTCAGGTAAAAAAGGAACCGAAGAGAAAGGAAAAGCCAAAAAGGGCGAAGAAGACCGGCAATCTCAAGAATAACGGACAATAGAGCAAACATAAGAAGCAAGGCAAGCACGATTCCAAACAAAAAAATGCAGCATGATGCAGGCTCTCATTGAAACCCGCTTTGCATTACCGGGACAAACTTCCTTTTATAAGGGAAAAATCAGAGATGTATACACCATTGACAACCAGTGGATGCTGATGGTGGTCACCGACCGTATTTCGGCATTTGACGTGGTGTTGCCCAAGGGAATCCCCTATAAGGGACAGGTGCTCAATCAGATAGCGGCCAAATTCCTGGACGCTACCGCTGACATTGTCCCTAACTGGAAAATGGCCACTCCTGATCCAATGGTAACCGCCGGCATCATTTGTGAACCTTTTAAGGTGGAAATGGTGATCAGGGGATACTTGTGCGGCCATGCATGGCGGGAATACAAAAAAGGGAAACGCAGCCTGTGTGGTGTATCCATGCCCGAAGGCATGACCGAAAACCAGGCCTTCCCGGAACCCATCATTACCCCCACCACCAAAGCTGCCATCGGCCATGATGAAGACATATCCCGCGAAGAAATATTGGAGCGGGGCCTGTTAAGCACCAAAGATTATGATGCCCTTGAACATTATACAAAATCCTTGTTTGAAAAGGGAAGCAATATGGCCCGCGAGAAAGGCCTGATCCTGGTGGATACCAAATACGAGTTTGGAAAAGCCAATGGAAAAATCTACCTGATCGACGAGATCCATACACCCGATTCATCTAGGTATTTTTACCTGGACGGATATGAACAAAGACTCGCCAGAGGGGAACCCCAAAGGCAACTATCCAAAGAGTTCGTAAGGGAATGGCTCATGGAACAAGGTTTTCGCGGTCAGGAAAACCAAATCCCACCTTCTATGCCGGATGCTTTTATTGACCAGATATCCGACAGGTATATCGAACTGTTTGAAAAAATAACCGGCGAAAAATTTATCAAAACACCCGTCGATAATCTCCACCAAAGGATTGAGAAGAACTGCATCCGGTTTTTGAGTGGAAACATCAGACAATAGACCAACTGACGATCGACCCGGCTCCCAGCCCTATTGCATGCTTAAAAGCTGCTGCTTTTCATTATTTTGAAACATTATATATTACACAGCTCTGGTTGTGGCGAAAAGTTTTTTTTCTATTTTTACCCCGAATTATTTGCACTTTTTAACAGTTGTGACCCAAGGCGAACAGCCGGCAAACAGCAACTTATTCTAAAATAGGCACATATGTAAATATGATGACACTGGTCGTCACCAAACATAACCAAACTTCCGAAACCAATCAACCTGATCATACATGAAAAAAACAGGCAAAAACAAAGGTCAATTTTTTCTTTCTCTCTGCCTTCTATCGGTTTTCGTACTGACCGCTTTCCTCACGCTAAGTTCGTTTAGCGGCAGTGCTGATCCATACGATACGGAAGCAGGGAAATACACCCGCGATGACCTGCGCAGAGGCCAACGACTGTTCAAAGGTTTGATGCCCTTCAGCAGCGGCCTGCACGACTGCGCGTCATGTCACTACCCGTCAAGAACCGATACCATGAACTGGAATCCTTCCGCTCATGATCTTGCTATGCTTTGGCTCGAAGATGATGACTACAGCATCCGCGAAAAACTCGCCATGCCCATTGGTACGAGAATGATCGAAGACCATATGGGAATGTCGGTAACAGAGCAGGAAGAACATTACCTGGAAGCCTATCTGATGGAGGTAGCGAGAAGAGGGCCTGGCGAATTGCAGGCAATCCCGGTAAACGCCATGATATTTTGGGGGCTGGGCATTTTAATGGCGCTGGCCATCATCGATTTACTGGTTACCAAAAAAATCAAAACCAAAGTGTTTCATGTGCTGATCCTGGTTGTGGGACTAATGGTTCACATGCAATATGCTGTTGCAGAAAGCCGGAACCTGGGCCGCACAGAAGGATATGCACCTGACCAGCCCATCAAATTTTCGCACCAGATCCATTCAGGCCAGCATGAGATCGACTGCCAGTACTGCCACACCATCAGCAAATTCAGTCCCAGCGCCGGCATCCCTTCCAATAATACATGCCTGAACTGTCATAGCGTTATCAGGGAAGGTACCAATTCCGGACGTTTTGAAATCAACAAAATCCATCGTGCGGAGGCCAGCGGTAATGCTGTAAGCTGGATTCGGGTCCATAAACTTCCGGACCACAGCGTCTTTAGCCATGCACAGCACGTTAATGCGGGAGGTGTTGAATGCCAGGATTGCCACGGACCGGTTGAAACCATGCATATCCTCATGCAGACCTCTGACCTGTCAATGGGCTGGTGCCTTACATGCCACCGCGACAGCAATGTGGATTTTTCAGCCAATCCCTACTTTCAGACATATCAAAGGCTTTACGAAAAAGTGCTCAACGGGGAACTGGATGCGGTCACTGCTGCCGAGTTGGGCGGTGAAGATTGCATGAGTTGCCATCATTAATATCTTCATCATTATTATTATCAATACTTTCATGATGAAAAACAATTACTGGAAAAGTATAGAAGAAAAAGAAGGCAAAGAGTCAATGGAGGAAATGCAGGAACAACAAGATTCCTCCATGATGGAAATCCTTGCCAACGAATCCAATAACAAAGCTTCCTCACGTCGCGACTTCCTGAAATGGTGCGGGATCAGTTTCGTTTCTGCAACGGTAATTTCCGCCTGTGAGAACCCGGTCAAAAAAGCCATACCCTATCTTACCCAACCGGAGGAATTAACACCGGGCAAGGGCATCTGGTATGCAAGCACCTACCAAAACGGGAACGAGTATTGTCCGATTTTGGTGAAAAACCGCGACGGCAGGCCCATCAAAATTGAAGGCAACTATTCTTCCGCCATTACCGGTGGAGGTACCACCGCGCGTGTCCAGGCATCCATACTGACGCTCTACGACAACGGTGCAAGATATCAGCAGCCGCGTAAAAACGGGCAAGCCATCGCCTGGGACGAAGCAGACCGCGAAATCATGGCGCAGTTGAAAGCGTTTTCTGCCCAGGGCAGAAAGATGGCACTGGTTACTCCCACCCTGCTCAGCCCGGCCACCAAGGCCCTGATCAGCGAAGCACAGGAAGCTTTCCCCGGCCTGGAAGTAGTCACCTGGGACCCCGTTTCACCGGAAGCAATCCGAAAGGCACACCTGGAAAGTTTTGGAAATGCCGTTTTTCCAGAGTACCGCTTTGACAAAGCCAAACTCATTGTAAGCTTCGGTGCCGATTTTCTCGGCAGCTGGATATCACCGGCGGTACATGCCAGACAATATGCGGCTACCCGAAAGATTTCTCAGGACAAACCGGAAATGTCGAGACATATACAGTTTGAAAGCCGTATGTCCCTTACCGGTGCCAATGCCGACGAGCGAATCCCCGTGAAGCCGTCAGAGCAACTCAACATCCTCATGGCATTGTATAACGCAATGGCCAGAGCAACCGGAAATACCGGCATCGATGGCCCGAACGTGGATTACGACGTGAATGCCCTCGCCCGTGACATCCTCGCCAACCGGGGGCAGTCGCTCATCGTCTCTGATCATCAAAGCACAGAAAGCCAGGTGCTGGTCAATGCCATCAATGCCATGGCGGGGAATTACAACCATACCCTGCTCACCGGCAACCCTCTGATGACAGGTATGGGAGATGATACCGGCCTTGAACAACTGGTATCCCAAATGGAAGAAGGACAGTATGCAGCCGTAATGTTCTGCAATAGCAATCCGGCTTACCACTTCCATAATCAGGAAAAAATCGCCAGAGCGATAAGCAACACCGAACTGACCATATCTTTTGCATCCACCAGGGACGAGACCGCCGAAACATGCACCTATATCCTGCCCGACAACCACTACCTGGAGTCATGGAATGATGCAATGTTCAAGGAAGGGCATTACAGCCTGACACAGCCGGCAATCCACCGCCTTTTCGACACAAGGCAAATGCAGGATACCCTGTTGACATGGATGGGGCATGACAATGATTTCCATTCCTGGTTAAAGGAATACTGGTCAACCAATTTGTTCGGGAAACAATCCCGTTATCCCGACAGGGAATCTTTCTGGATGCACAGTTTGCAGGCGGGCGTATTTGAACACCCGGTGAGTCCGGTGGTTTTGCCCGCCATCAGGACGGCGGCCGCCACTGAGGCAATCCAAAAACTCAGACAGCATGTTGCACAAAACACCGGTACCGAATTTCTGGTTTACCCACATCTGTCTTTATATGACGGTGCCTGTGCAAATAATCCCTGGCTTCAGGAATTACCCGACCCGGTAACATCGGTAGTATGGGATAATTTTGCAGCGGTTTCACCGGCATTTGCCAAAGCCAACAATCTATCAGACGGTGACGAGATCCGCGTTGGTAATAAAATCACCATACCGGTTCTCATACAACCTGGACAGGCAGATGACTGTATGTCCATTGCCCTGGGTTATGGTCGCACGCAGGCGGGAAAAGCCGGTGACTTGGTTGGGAGCAACGCCTTCCCTTTGATCCGTATGGATGGAACAACCCGCCTGTTTGACGGACAGCTGGGCGCTTGGGAAAAAGCCGGAAGCAGACATCGCTTCGCACGCACCCAAACCCACTTCTCGATGGAGGGCCGGCCGATCGTTAGGGAATCCACATTGGATAAGTACCGGAAAGATCCGGCAGCCGGTAATGAGATCCGTGCATATCATCAAAAATATGCGCTAACCCTTTACCCTGAAGACACTTTTGAAGGTCATCACTGGGTGCTGATGATAGACCTGAACGCCTGTACAGGTTGTTCCACTTGCGTTATTGCCTGTCAAAGCGAAAACAACGTGCCGGTGGTGGGCAAAGATGAAGTGAGAAGACGACGCATCATGCACTGGATGCGCATTGACCGCTATTATAACGGTGAAACGGATAACCCCGGAGTCGTCTTTCAACCCGTAATGTGCATGCATTGCGACCATGCACCCTGCGAAAGCGTTTGCCCGGTTGCAGCTACCACACACAGTGTGGCGGGGTTAAACCAGATTGCTTATAACCGCTGTGTGGGAACAAAATACTGCATCAACAACTGTCCTTACAAAGTAAGAAGATTCAACTGGTTCGCCTATGCCAACAACAAGGCCTTTGACTACCATAAAAATTCTGAATTTGGCCGGATGGTGCTGAATCCCGACGTAACCGTCAGGGAACGGGGTGTTGTGGAAAAATGCTCTTTCTGTGTGCAAAGAATCCAGGAAGGCAAGTTGAATGCGAAAAATGAACGCAGAAAGGTAAATGATGGAGAAATAATCCCTGCTTGTGTTCAGGGCTGTCCTGCCGGAGCACTTGTATTTGGCGATCTGAACGACAAAAATTCGAAGGCTGCCTCACTGATTGAGGATTCCAGAAACTACCATCTGCTTGAAGAATTTCACACACTTCCCTCGGTGGGATATCTGACAAAAATTCGTAACCCGAAGGTATAAGGATTATTAACTGTAGCACAAACAACACATATACATTCATGATCAGTACGAGTATAGATCAAACGTTGGTCAAAGGGCATAAAAACTATGGACAGATCACCGATGAGCTGTTAGCCAATACCGAGGGGCGCCCTCCACTCTGGTGGCTGGTAGGCATTGCGTTGGGAGGGCTGATGCTGGCCTTCGGTGGATGGGCCATGTACACTACGGTAACGGTAGGACTTGGAACCTGGGGGCTCACCAACAGCGTCGCCTGGGGTTGGGATATCGTCAACTTTGTTTGGTGGATCGGTATCGGTCATGCCGGAACGGCTTTCACCATCTTTTTCCTTGTCTTCAGACAAAAATGGGCCGGGTCAATAAACAGGTCTGCAGAAGCCATGACCGTTTTTGCCGTTATGTGTGCCGGACT
The DNA here is from genome assembly GCA_007122505.1 of Bacteroidales bacterium. Lineage (GTDB taxonomy): Bacteria > Bacteroidota > Bacteroidia > Bacteroidales > UBA7960 > PUPG01. Next base: position 17,447 of record SKTQ01000043.1, read on the forward strand.
TTTTCCACTCATCCACATGGGTCGCCCATGGCTGGCTTTCTTCATCCTGCCCTATCCCAATACACGGCTTATGTGGGTAAACTTTAACTCCCCCCTGTTTTGGGACGTGCTGGCCATCAGTACATACCTCATTATGTCCATCACCTTGTGGTATCTCGGCATGGTACCTGACCTTGCAACCATTCGCGACAGGACAAAAAACAAACTGAGAAAAACCATTTACGGCATATTCAGTCTTGGATGGGATGGATCGCTCTACACTTACAACAGATATGAAACCCTGCTGAAGCTATTGGGAGGGCTGGCCGCTCCACTTGTAATCTCCGTGCATACCATTGTGTCACTGAACTTAGCTATGTCGGTGCTGCCGGGCTGGCATGCCACTATCCTTCCACCCTACTTTTTCGTGGGTGCCATCTTCAGCGGTTTCGCAATGGTGCTCACGCTTATGATTCTCATGAGAAAAGTATTCAACATTTCTGACTTTGTAACAGAAAAACACTTCGACAACATTGCCCATGTATTGAAATACGGCAGCCTTGTAATCGGCCTCGCCTATGCAACGGAGCTTTTTGTGGCATGGTATTCAGGGGTGGAATACGAAATATACACCTTCTTTAATGCCCGGGTAACGGGGTCATTCTCAACCGCATTCTGGATCATGGTGGTATGTAACGCCATTGTGCCACAGGTTTTTTGGTTCAAAAAAGCCAGAAAAAGCATTCTCAGCCTGTTTGTCGTATCAGTAATAATCAACATAGGAATGTGGTACGAACGGTATGTTATTCTCATATCTTCCCTTGCGGAAGATTTCCTGCCCTCAAGCTGGACAGTTTACAAGCCTTCAATAGTTGATATCGGCATTTATGTGGGTACGTTCGGATTGTTCACCATTGGTATGCTGCTGTTCGTGAGGTTTATTCCGGTGATTGCAATCAATGAAGTGAAACCATTGTCTCGTATTGGTAAAGAAAACAAAAAAACAGAAAAACATGGCGAATAAACATATCATAGGGGTATTTGATGATGAAAATAAACTGCTTGCAGCCATAAAAAACCTGAAGCAGTACAAGGCAAACATCAAAGATGTGTATGGCCCGACAACCAACCATGATCTGATCAAAGCCTTAACAAGAGAATCGTTGCTGCCATTCCTTGCGGTGCTGGTGGCAATTGGCACCATAATCGGAGCCTTCGGATTCCTGTATTATACATCGGTGATTGATTATCCCCTCAGATACTCCGGCAAACCCCTGTTCAGTTTTCCACCCATGGTTGTGATCCTGTTTTTGCTCACTATTCTGGTAACAGGTGGAGTTTCAGTCTTGGCCTTTTTGGGCAGAGTACAGCTATTCCCCGGCAAGCAACCTGTGATGATCGACCCAAGGGCCAGCGATGACAGGTTTTACCTCGTAATGGACCAAAACTTTAATCCGGAGGAGATCAAGCAATGGATCAATGAGGCCGGTGCCCTTGAAATTGTGGAAAAAGAAATTGACACAAGCACCCTTTGGGGGTTTTAGGTATGAAAAGGACAAATAGTCATTTGTCAACAATGAGTTTAATTGATCAAGATACATGTGCAATGAGAAAAACCAGATACATAATGAGCTTACGTATAATTCCGCTGATCTTTGTATCCATAGGGTTATTTATGATATCCGGATGCGACAGAACACGAATGGACAAAGGGTTTGAATACTTCCCGGACATGGCACACGGTCCGGCATACCAGACATATTCGGAAAACCCTGCCATGGAAGATGGTAAAACCATGAGAGAGCCCGTTGCGGGTACCGTGCCCAGGCATATGATCCCCTATCCCTACAGTGCAGACTTTGAAGGCAGGGAGTTGGCAGGTGCCAACCTGCGGAATCAGCATCTTATCACAGAAGCTTTACTGGAAGAAGGTGAATCCCTCTACACGATATTTTGCGCCAACTGTCACGGCATTGAAGGTGATGGTATGGGAAATCTGTTTACATCAGGTGCTTACGTTATCAGGCCCACATCACTTATTGATGCCGAAGCAAAAGCCTGGTCGCAGGGAGAAATTTACCATGTTATCAGCACCGGTTGGGGCGTTATGGGAGCGCACGCCTCCCTGATCAGACCCGACGACAGGTGGAAGATTGTGGCATATGCAGAAGAAGTATTGCAAGCAAAGTAAAACAACATCCCATTATGGAGCATACATACAAACCATCAACATTGATAAAAGCCCTGGCAGGGGTATTGATCGTAATCGGACTGATAGCCGTTATTTATGGTTTCGCGTCTGATCCGGCCCGAACATGGAGCAATGTGCTGATCAACAATATGTATTTCATCACCCTTGCCATGGGTGCCCTGCTGTTTTATTCCCTGCAATACATCACAGATTCGGCATGGTCGGCATTGTTTCAGCGTGTACCCCTGGCATTGGGTGCTTTTTTGCCCATCGGTGCCGTGCTTATGCTTTTGCTGTATTTCGGACTGCCCGACATCTATGAATGGGCGCAACCGGGAATAACTGAAACCGATAAACTAATTGCCCACAAAGAGCCGTTTCTTAATGTGCCTTTCTTTATGATCCGTATGATACTCTATTTTGCCATGTGGATTGCTCTCTTTGTGGTCCTGCGAAAAATTGCCGTCAAAGAAGATACTGCAGGTGGGATGGATCCGTTTTTCAAAAGCCGGTATTATTCCAAGGTATTTATCTTTGTGTCAGCTATATTCTTTTCGCTGGCCGCCAAAGATTGGATCATGACCATTGATTCACATTGGTACAGTACGCTTTTCGGCTTCAGGTCTGCAGTCAATAGTATTTACTATGCAATAGCAGTGATCATCTTGATTATACTTTATCTCAACAAGCTTGGTTATTTCCCGCAACTGAACACAGCGCACCGCAACGATCTGGCCAGGTATCTGTTCCGCTTCAGCATCGTGTTTGGTTACCTTTGGTTTATGCAGTTTCTGATTATTTGGTACGCCAATATCCCCGAACTCACTGCCTATTATTATCCACGGTTTTTGGGCGAATGGCAGGTGTTGTTCTATGCAGAAATGCTCATTAATTTCGCGATTCCTTTTATTTTGTTGATGTCGGATGTGGTAGGACGCAACAAAATCGTGATGCCCACCATCAGCATAATCCTGATCATAGGCTTGTGGGTCAGTCTTTTCCTGCAGGTGATGCCGGGCAGCACCGGAGAACTCCAGTTTGGTTTTATTGAAACAGGAATGTGGCTTGGTTACGCAGGACTGTTTATCTTTGTAGTGTTTACGGCACTGTCGGGGTTACAGCTGATACCCAAAAACCACCCCCAGTTGGAAGAAAGTATTCACCACCATTTATAATTATTATGCAACACAAAACAATTCTAACACTGGTCATTTCCATGGTTGTAATGCCATTATTGCTCCTGGCGCAGGATCAACTGCAGCCCACCATGGACCCCGGACCATCCATTGCCATTAATGAGCATCTTGATGAATATATTCCTGAAGATATCACCATCATCGATCAGTATGGCAACCCGGTCCTTTTTTATGACCTGCTTGATAAACCCACTGCACTGGCGCTGGTTTATTACAGATGTCCCGGTATTTGCAGCCCATTCATGACAGAGATCGCGGAGGTCATATCCCGCTCCGACATGGTTATTGGCAAAGATTACCAGGTGCTCAACGTCAGTTTCGATTACCGTGAGGGTCCGCAGCTGGCAGCCACCAACAGGAACAATTATCACAACCTCATCAGGGGAGAATTTGATCCCGATGGGTGGCGTTTCTTTGTTGCCGACAGTGCCAATGTGGCAAAACTGACCGAAGCCGTCGGCTTTCGCTACAGGAGAGCCGGCTTCGACTTCCTTCATACCACTGCCCTGATCTTTATCTCCGAAGAAGGCAAAATCACGAGGTATTTGCACGGAACGTATTTCCTGCCCATCGACCTGAAACTGGCCGTGGTGGAAACAGCGGCCGGAAGATCAGGCCCGAGTTTCAGCAGGGTGCTGGCTTTCTGCTACACCTATGACCCCGCCGGCCAAAGATATGTGTTAGACATTACAAAGATCGGCGGTGTTCTGATCCTTTTCGTAGCACTCATGATTTTGGGGATACTCGTACTGGGGCGTCCCAAAAAAAGACAAAAAGAAATTGCACAACCTTAAACACATACCATGTCAGACTTTACAAACCATAAAGAGGTAAGCTACCTGGAATACCAGGGGAAGTATAGAGGGATCCTGGGATGGATACTTTCTACCGATCATAAAAGGATCGGTTTGCTGTACCTGTACACCATGCTGTTTTTCTTTTCTATCGCAGCTATTCTAGGTCTGTTGATGAAAACACAGCTGATTGCACCGGGTGAAACCATCATGGGTCCCCAAACTTACAACAGCTTATTCACCCTGCACGGGATCATCATGATCTTCATCATTGTGGTTCCGGGACTTCCGGCCGTGTTTGGAAACTTCTTCCTGCCCATCATGATCGGGGCCAAGGATGTGGCCTTCCCACGCATCAACCTGCTTTCCTGGTGGGTTTACATTATCGGAATCCTGATCGTGCTCACATCACAGTTTACCGGAGGCGGGCCGCCTGATACCGGATGGACCTTTTATGCACCCTACAGTTTCCAAACCCCTACAAATGTGCTGCCCGCC
>SKTQ01000216.1 GCA_007122505.1 Bacteroidales bacterium
TAGCTTCTCAGTTGTCAAACCCCATCTCTCAGTCTCTAAAGTCCCTTCAGTCCCTTAAGTCTCTTAAGTCTCAGCTCCCAGCTCTCAGTTCCCAGCTCTCAGTTCCCAGCTCTCAGCTCCCAGCTCTCAGTTCCCAGCTCTCAGCTCCCAGCTCCCAGCTCCCAGCTCCCATAACCATCCTTTTGTGTGTCAAATAATCCTGTAATGGGCGTTTCATCTATATATCTGTGTCTTGTTGCACATTGGCCGGGAATAGCAATTTCTATTCTTTGTTCACGATAATTCAATATAAATAATGCTTCCCGGGCTTATTCTTGTCCCGGGCCGTATGCTTTGCGTCCGTACCATTCCTCTGCCAGTGAACCGGACCCTCAGGCCTGCATTTTCCAATACAAACATTGCATCTCTCAGCCCCATTCCCACCACTTCAGGTACCAGGTTTTCCACAAACTCACGTTCTTGCAGCTCAACAGTATCCGCATGTACAATGGTTCTGACATAGTTGCCTGCCACATCATTTCTCAGGTGTGCATGCAATTCGGCATAGATGGTTTTCATGTCTTCATGGTAAGCATTCCGGAAAGATGGTACTGAGCGTGCTATCAGATGCTCCCGTGGTGGTTTTTCCGGGGTAAAAAGGCGGGCAGCATAAATTTTGTCTGCGATTTCACGGAAAACAGGTGCTGCAACCTGGCCTCCGGTATAGAACCATCCTGTTGGCTCGTAAATTACTACAATACAACTATATGCGGGATTGTTGGCGGGAAAGTATCCGACAAATGATGCCTGATACCTGGCTCTGCCCTGGGACTGGTACCCGCCTGTTTCCTGTGTGATTTGGGCAGTTCCCGTTTTCCCGGCAATGGGATAAGCGCTTGTATGGATATTTTTAGCTGTACCGTTTTCCACCACACCTAACAGTAACTCACGGGCTTTATCAATGGTGGAAGGTTTGGCAATTCTGCGATCAATCACTGTCGGTGAAAACTGTTTGATGGTTCTGCCTGCCTGACGTATCTCGCTGACAAACATTGGCTTAACCATTATTCCGTTGTTCGCCACAGCATTGTATAAGGTCAGGGTTTGCAAGGGTGTCAGGGATACCTCATATCCGATCGACATCCAGGGAAGGGATACTCGTGACCAACCAGGATCACCGGCGTTTCTGATAAGGGGTTGCCCTTCACCGGATATTTCAATATCAAGGGGCCTGTGGAGATGCATTTGTTTCAGCCGGTCCACGAAGCGTTGGGGCTGGTCTTTGTAAGCACCATAAATTACCTGTGATATCCCCACGTTTGAAGATACCTCAAAAGCCTCTCTGATAGTAATAACTCCCCGCCCTTCGTTGTTGGCGTCCCGCATCACTCTGTCGTAGAAAGACACCCGGCCATTTCGTGTGTCTGTGGAGTCCTCAATAGAAAAAAGACCGTCTTCCAGACCTGCCATCAAACCAGCCAGTTTAAAAGTGGATCCCGGTTCGCTGCTGTGTCCGACAGCGAAGTTATATACCTCTTCATACCTTCCTGTACTTCTGTTAAGGAGCAGGTTGGAGATTGCCTTTATCTTGCCGGTTGAAACCTCCATGACAACCGCGGTACCGGCTAATGCCTGTCTTTGATGCAGTTGTCGAAGCAGAGCTTTTTCCGTTATATCCTGTATCTGAATATTGATCGTTGTAACCAGGTCTTTGCCGTTCTTTGGATGAATCACATTGTGATCACTGATGGGCATCCACGAGTTCCCGCTGGTGCGTTGCATGAGCTGCTTACCTTCTGTCCCCTGCAGGTATTCCTGGTAAGCGCCTTCCAACCCGACGTATATCCCTTCGCGATTATATCCGATGGTTCTGGCAGCCAGCGTTTTATAGGGCATTTGGCGGCGTGTTCCCTGGACAACGATCAGCCCGCTGCGGAATCTTCCCATGCGAAACAGCGGGAATTGTTGCAGTTGCAAAAGTTCTTCATGACTCACATTCCTTTTGATCAGGTAATACCTTTGCTGATTTCTGCGGGCCTGCAACAAATCAGCCTTGTAGCGTGCCTGGCTTCTGTCGCCAAATAAGCGGGATAGTCTGAAAGCGAGCGAATCAATGTTTGCGAAAAAAACCTCGTCGGCAGTTACCTTTCTGCTCATGTCCATGCGGATCTCATACACCGGTATGTTGGTTGCCAGCAAGCGCCCGTCATCTGCATAAATGTCTCCCCTGTTGGCCTCAACCCGAACATCCCGAAGGGTTATCAACCGGTCTCGCTCCCTCCAGTAATCGCCCTCCACAAACTGAATATAAACAACCTTGCCCAGGATGAGCAAGCCCAGTAGAACCATAGAAAAGTATACCAGGCGCATTCTCCACAATATGTCGTTTTTCTGCTCCACAGGTATAAAGATTTATTGTTTGGACCCCGATGGTTTGCTTTGGCCAAATAGCCTTGTAAAAAAGTTTCGATCGTTGTGCGTTTCAAAAATTGCAACCGGCGGTTCAGTTGGTTCAATAAAGCCTCTGTGGCTTAGCCGGCGAGCTATTTCCGATTGCTGGGTCTGAAACATGTATTCAGATTTGGTTTGTATATATCTGATGCGCAGCTCGGTCATTTCTTTGCGGAGCTGCTCAGTTTCCCGGGCCTTTTTTTCTGCATAATAGGTGTTAAATATGAGCATGAGTGCCAGACCCGACAAAAACAGGATAAATGGGAGGGCAGACCCGGTTTTGCCGGTTACCAGCATGCTGCCATCCAGCAATTGGAGAAAAAAGCGCCCCAAGGCATTCGGCCTTGAAGTGCGCCTGGGTTCCCTCACGTTTTTCATCTGGTTGGATGTCATACTTTAATTCTTTTCTGCAATTCTTAATTTGGCACTTCTTGAGCGTGGATTTTCGCTGAGTTCCTGCTCACCGGGTGTAATCAATTTCGAAACCGGTTGAAAGGGAGCTATCAGACGGCCATAAAAGTCTTTTTCCTGTTTGCCTTCAAAATTTCCCGCTTTCATAAAGTTCTTTACGAGCCTGTCTTCCAGCGAGTGATATGAGATGACAACCAGACGGCCGCCGGCTCTCACCACTTCATTGCTTTGTGTTAACAATGCTTTGAGAGCATCCAGTTCCCCGTTAACCTCAATCCGCAAGGCCTGAAAAACACGTGCCAAAAATTTGTTTTCACGGCCCGCAGGCATCATTGGTTTCAAAACATCGATCAATTGCGTCGTCGTCTCCAGCTGCTCTTCCTGCCTGAAACTGACAATTCTTTCCGCCATCTTTTTTGCCTGCCTGATCTCGCCATAAAGAAAAAATACATTGCTTAAAGATGCTGCATCGTACTTATTCAATATGCTTCTTGCCGTTTTTTCCGACGATTGGTTCATGCGCATATCAAGGGGGCCTTCATATCGCGAGGAAAACCCTCTTTCGGCCCGGTCCAGCTGATGGGAAGACACCCCCAGATCAGCAAGGACCCCGTCAACCGGAAGCTGCCCATAATACTTCAGGAAGTTTTTCATGTACCTGAAGTTTTGATTCAGAAAGATCAATCTCTCGTCTTTCGGTATATTGCCGATGGCATCTTCATCCTGATCAAAAGCGATCAATCTGCCGGCGGTAAGGCGCTTCAGTATTTCCCTGCTGTGGCCGCCACCTCCAAAAGTTGCATCCACATATATGCCGTCTTCCCTTATGTTCAATCCGTCAATCGCTTCCCCCAGCAAAACAGGCTTATGGTAATCATGCATCGTCATTTCCTGTTTCCTTGTTTACTCTTCCCATCACTTCTTCCGCGAGTTGAGAAAAATCTTCCGGTTCATTGGATATCATATGGACATAGGCTTCCCTGGCCCATATTTCAATACGCTGTCCATAAGCATTAAGAACGATCTCTTTTTCAATACCACCATAGGCAATAAGCGACTTTGGAAGCAACAACCGCCCGGAGCTGTCCATCCTTAACTCGGTTGCACCCCGGAAAAAATACCGCACAAACTCCCTGTTTTTTTTGTTGTATAGATTTAATGTGTTTACTTCGCGTGAGATCCGCATCCATTCACTTTCAGGGTACATGGTAAGGTTTTTCTCAAACCCCCTGTTTACCACAAAACGCTCCTGGTCACCCGGTGCCAGTTGTTTCTTCAATCCGGCCGGGAACATAAAGCGTCCTTTGACATCAATCTTGCATTCAAATTCGCCCAGGAGGTGCGTCATATTGCCACTGATTTGTTTTAAAGTGTAAATATATGAATAAAATTCCCACTTTCCCCCACATTTTACCACATTGTTAATAACTTTTTTTTAACACAGCAGTCAACTGATGTTGGAATTATGATGCAAGTACCTGGTTATTAGTAAATAAGGCGTTTGGTTTTAAATTTGGGGCTTTTTTTGAAAAAGTCGATGCCTGGAGAAATATTTGCCTGAAAGCAGCTTTCAATTATTTGTTGTTTTTATTACTTTTGTATGTTCACACCGGCGCATATTGGCATGGCACTTATGATTTCCAGTTTTCCTTAGAGGCATGTATTTGGACCTGCTCCTTATAGACGTAGCATTATGGATCAACACGATATACAATTGGTAGATGTTGAAAAGGTTCTCCGGTCAAAAGCCGGAAAGTCCTTTCGTTTCATTCCGCGGGCAGCGATTTCCTATTTAAAACGTCTGGTTCACCAGGAGGAAATCAACGAAGCTTTGATAGAAATGAAGGATGTGTTTGGCCAGGGTTTCCTTGAATACGTTTTAATAGATCGTTTTGAGCTTGATATCTGCGTGGAAAACCCCGGAAATATTCCGGAAACCGGAAGGTATATTGTGGCATCCAATCATCCTCTTGGTGGACTGGACGGTATGGCGTTAATGTACGTGATTGGAAAGAAACGAAAGGATATCAAGTTTTTGGCCAATGATATCCTGCTGGAGTTACGCAATCTTCGTGACATGTTCATACCTGTAAACAAGCACGGCCGCAACAGTGCGGAGTTTGTACGCATGATGCATGAAGAGTTTGCATCGGATCAGATGATCCTGATTTTCCCTGCCGGTTTGGTTTCCAGACGTATAGGCAAAGAGATAAGGGACCTGGAATGGAAAAAAACTTTTATTAACAAAGCTGTTCAATACCAAAGAGACATAATTCCTGTGTATATTGAGGGGCAAAATTCGAAATTTTTCTATAATTTAGCCCGCTGGCGGAAAAGGCTGGGTTTGAAAATGAACCTGGAAATGCTTTACCTGCCCGATGAAATGTTTAAGCAACAAAAACAAAAGATCCGCATCATCTTTGGAAAAGCAATACCTTATACAACTTTTACCAAAGAGCACTCCCGCCATGAGTGGGCACAGAAGATGAAAGAACATGTTTATGGTTTGCCTGAAGGTAAGCTTACGATCAATGCTTAATACCTATTTTAATGACAAAGGCAAAGATGCAAAAGGAAATTATTCCGCCGGTTGACAGGTCTTTAATTAAGGACGAACTGAACAGGGACACTTTTTTAAGGAAAACAAATAATGCGGGTAACGAAATATATATCGTTACCGCAAACAATGCACCTCATACGGTCAGGGAAATTGGTCGCCTGCGGGAGTTGTCTTTCCGGTCGGCCGGAGGTGGAACAGGGAAGGAGCTGGATCTCGATGATTATGATTTTGCAGAAGTACCATACAATCAGTTAATTGTTTGGGATCCGGTTGCAGATGAAATCGTAGGCGGGTACCGTTATATGTGTTGCTGGGAAGTTTCAAAACAAGAAGACGGTACACCCATGGTGGCGACAGCAGCCCTTTTTTATTTCTCAAAAAAATTCATTGACGAATACCTGCCCTATACCATAGAGCTTGGACGTTCCTTTGTTCAACCCGACTATCAACCATCCAGAGACAACAGGAAAAGTATATACTCTCTTGATAACCTGTGGGATGGCCTCGGCGGATTGGTGGTAGACCATGCCAGGTTAAAATACTTCCTTGGAAAGGTTACCATGTTCAAGGATTTTGACCCTTATGCCAGAGATCTGATCCTGTATTTTATGCAGCGTTTTTTTCCCGACAAGGACGATCTGCTAAGACCCCACCAGCCGCTTGGCATTCATACACCCCATGAACAACTGGAGAAAGAGTTTGTATCCGGTTCGTTCGAAGAAAACTACCGCATACTATCACAAAAGGTGAGGGAACGTAAGGAAAATATTCCCCCTTTATTTAACTCATACATGGGACTGAGTCCCACTATGAAAACATTTGGCACGGCATTGAATGAAGGGTTTGGTAATGTTGAGGAGACAGGTATCATGATAACCGTGCCGGATATTTATGATTCGAAATCAAAACGACACATCAGTACCTATAAAAAAGCTCCCAAATAAGGCAAATAAGGCTGCTCATCAACCAATCGTTGTTGGCCGGTGAAAAACTTCCCTTTTCTGTCGGTTTTATCAATGTGACTGCTTTAATAACAATCATTATGGTTATCAAGTCGGCGGAATTTGTAAAAAGTGCCAAAACCTACCAGGACTGCCCCGGTGCCCCATTTCCTGAATATGCTTTTTTGGGCCGGTCAAATGTTGGCAAATCTTCGTTGATCAATATGCTTACCGGTTATGGAAAACTGGCCAAGACCTCATCTTCACCGGGGAAGACTCAGCTAATCAATCACTTTCTGATCAATGATGCGTGGTATTTGTGTGATTTGCCCGGATACGGATTTGCCAAGGTTCCCGTGAACATCAAAAAGAAATGGGAGCTAATGATCAAAAAGTATATGCTGAACAGGCCAAACCTTATGTGCTCCTTCATACTGATTGATGTGAGACACGGCCCCATGAAAAATGATCTGCTTTTTTTGGAGTGGGTGGGAGAAAACGGCTTGCCCTTCATCATTCTTTACACGAAAGCCGATAAATTGACGCGGCAGCGGCTTAACCAGAACATACAATCGTTTGAAAACGTTTTTGCCAGGCAGTGGGAGCCGATTCCCCCTTTCATTATTACAAGTACAGCCAATGGCACCGGCAGGGAAGAGATATTGAAAAATATATCAAAATGGAACAAGGAATTTGTGTATCCCTGAATACGTTTCAATGAAACAAATATCCGGAACCTGCTAATAGCAGCTGTATATATCAACCCGGGCGATACCTGGCACCTGTCAGAATCTTTCGGGCGTTTGTTTCCTCTATCAGTTCCTGCAAAGTGATATCAGGATTCCGGCGCATATACTCCCTGACAATTTGCCATCCGATCCAGACCCCGGTTTGTGGCGCAGATTGCCTGGAAAAAGTACTTGTGAACGGTGCCTTACCCATAAAGATATTAATGGTGCCATGATCGGTTGAGTAAAGCAGTTCATTGTCGAGCTTATATGCCCACACAAAACCCTCATTGCGGGTGATCCATTCCAATTGAGAGCCGGTATAATTGATTTTTAATGAATCGTTCATGCGGGGCAACATGCAGTCCATAAAAAATTGCTTTTTCCCGGCATGGATCATATGATCCAATAAGGTTTGCGGCCCGGGTGAAATGGCATCAAGATGTTTTACGGCAAGTGCCCGCACCACATCAGCCGGCAACATTTCAGGAATCATCCAGCGTGAAAGGTACCTGGGAATTCTCAATTGATCGTAATAAGTATAATCAGCACCCAGGTATTTGTCCAGGGCTATAACCATATGACCTTCAGAGTAAATTACCGGCGGATTGTAATCAATGCCCGATATATATGTATACACTCTGGGTATTTCTTCATAGGTGAAATGATATTTGTAAAACCGGAAAACACGTTCAAGGCTGTTTCGGAGTTCTGACAGATCAGGCCAAACTTCTTTACTGTCAAAGTAAAGTTCGATAAGAAACGGATCTGTCACGTAATTGTATAATTGGCGTTGCCCTTCCGGGTCATGGATAGCTTCTCCAAGAAAAAAGTAAAATTCTTCATGATAGGGAAGTAGCTCTTCTTTGATTATGAAAGGGTTCAGGTTAAACAACACCTCTTCATAACGACTTATGCTTATTTCATCAATATGAATATCAGAAATGTCTGCTTCATAAAATGGCCTTTTGTTTCTTTGAGAACAAGATGATACCAGCATTATGGTCAGCAGTAAAAAAGAAAAAAAATGTATCCTTTTCATTGTTTACATGGTGATTATTGAATTCTTTGTGTATCTTTGGGTAATTGCCGGGTTGTGCACATCCGGCTTCGGACAAACATCCAAATAGTTATTATAATGTACAAACGTTAACCTGAGTATTAAATTATGAAAAAGACCGCTGCTTTTCTCGTTCTCTTATTTCTTTCGGCTCCTTTGCTGGCTGAAAACGACTTTGGCTTTCGTTTCGGACTGAAAGCATCTCCTAACATATCATGGTTCCGGACTGAAACCCGTGGTTACCATAATAGTGGAGCCGACCTGGGGTTTTCCTATGGCCTGATCGTGGATTATGAATTTGCTGAATATTATTCCCTTACAACCGGTTTAAATATTCTTCGAACCGGTGGAACCCTGAAATACAACTACATTATCCCGGACGGAAATTTTGAGGGAGAGTTAACTGAAAAGAGAAGGGAACATAACCTCAGGTATGTTGAAATTCCGATGGCTCTAAAGCTGAGCACCTCTGAAATGGGTTACATTACCTATTACGGACAGTTTGGTTTGGGGCTTGGATTCAGGATTCATGCACGTGCAAACGACAGGGTTTCATTGCCGGATGGCTCTTCCCTGCGGACAAGTGATGTAGATATTTCTGATAATACCAGGTTCCTGAGTGCGGCCCTGGTCATTGGTGCCGGTGTTGAGTATAATTTGGGTGGCCGCACCTCTATGCTTGGGGGGTTAACCTTCAAAAACGGCTTTTCCAATGTGCTGGACACCAGAAATCCTGCCGTGGCGACCAGGCCCAGTGCACTGAACAACCACATCGAAATTACACTAGGTGTGATGTTTTAATAATCCCCGGCTGTCAGGCAAACGATTTATAACCTAACCAATCTTGTTTTAAATAATGCGCATTGCCCTTGCCCAGCTGAATCTTCATGTTGGTAATTTTGACCATAACATACAGCTTATGCTGGATGCTTTGTCCCGTGCAAAACGGGCAGGAGCCGACCTGGTGCTTTTCCCTGAATTATCGGTTTGCGGATATCCTGCCAGAGACCTTCTGTTGTCAGAATCGTTTGTAAATCGTTGCTTGCATACGGTAGAACAAATTGCCGGGCATTGCAATGGCATCGCTGCCGTTGTGGGTGGTCCGGCTCGCAACACTGGAAAGCCCGGGAAAAAACTGTATAATTCCGCCTTTTTATTATTCGACGGGAAAGTACAGTTTGTGTATAACAAAGGTTTGTTGCCAACCTATGATGTATTTAATGAGTACAGATATTTTGAACCTGCCACCTCTTTTCAAACCTTTGATTTTGGCGGGCAGCGCCTTGCCCTGACTGTTTGCGAGGATATCTGGAATATTGGGGAACATCCAATGTACCCGATTAACCCCCCGGATATGTTGCAGAGCCACAAGCCCACCGTGATGCTGAACATTTCTGCTTCGCCTTTTGCATGGAATCATTATACAGAACGGATGAGGATATTATCAGCTACCGCCCGGAAGTACCGTTTGCCATTGTTTTCTGCGAATCTGGTTGGAGGTCAGACCGATCTTTTGTTCGACGGTGGTTCGGCAGTATTCAACAGCCGTGGAGAAATGATTGATAGTTTGCCACAGTTTACGGAAGATCTGTGCGTTTATGATCTGCAAGAGGTGGAAACAGCGACGGCTCAGCCAATTCCTTCTATTCCTGGCGGTACCGGTAAATGTGCATTGATCAGGGATGCTATCGTAATGGGGATTCGCGACTATTTCAGGAAAACCGGGATTAAAAAGGCCATCGTCGGACTGTCAGGAGGTGTTGATTCGGCAGTAACGGTTGCACTCGCCGTTGAAGCATTGGGGAAAGAGAATGTTTGGGCAGTTTTGCTTCCGGGTCCGCACAGTTCGGATCATTCGGTTACAGATGCTGTTTTTCTGGCCGAAAGGCTCGGCATCCGTTATGATACCATCTCCATAAATGACACCGTTGTCAGCATGGAAAAAAGCCTTCAGCAGCATTTTAAGGACACTGAATCAGGGATTGCGGAGGAAAATCTGCAGGCACGGGCAAGGGCAGTGATTCTCATGGCACTGTCAAACAAATTCGGACATATGCTGCTCAATACGTCAAACAAAAGCGAAGCAGCCGTTGGTTACAGTACACTGTATGGCGATATGTGCGGCGGTTTATCAGTATTGGGCGACGTATATAAATCAGATGTTTATGGCATTGCCCGACTCATTAATAAAGAGAGGGAAGTCATCCCCGAAAGCACAATGACCAAGCCCCCGTCGGCCGAATTAAAGCCCGGACAGAAAGACAGCGACACCTTGCCGGAGTACGAAATTCTTGATGCGGTCCTTTACCGGTTCCTGGATGAGCAGAAAGATGCAGAAACCATCATCGGGGAAGGCTTTGACCGGGCTATGGTGGTAAAAACACTAAAAATGATTTCCGGCAGCGAATACAAAAGGTACCAAACACCTCCAATACTGCGCATTTCACCCAAATGCCTCGGTGTCGGCAGGGAAATGCCTTTGGATGCTGATTATAAAACGATCTGTGAGCCGGTAAAAACAGTGAGCCGGACTAATTGATGGCTTCCACTGCCTTTATTTCCGGAATGGCCTTTTTTACAGCCTGTTCAACGCCCGCTTTAAGGGTCATCTGACTCATGGGGCAGGAGCCGCAAGCCCCCAAAAGTTCAACATTTACAATATTGTCTTCGGTCAATTCAACAAAACGGATGTTGCCGCCGTCAGCTTCCAGGTAAGGTCTTATCTGGTCAATGACGTTTTCTATCTTTTGGATTAATTCTGCGTTCTGAGACATATCAATCTTGATTTGAAAATTATTTTAATTTAGTTTTTGTAAAAATAATATTTTTTTCACATACGGCAATAAAAAAAATGTTTAGGGGCATGGGTCCCAAAAAACATCAGAGAAGTTCTGAACCTGATCATCTATAACGAGAATGCCTTCATTTTCAAGCAGCTGCTGCATCATTCCGGGGCTCCCAAAATGGTGTTTGCCGGTAAGGACGCCTGTTCTGTTCACCACCCTGTGTGCAGGCAGCGTAGGGTCAGCTTTGTGGGAACTGTTCATGGCCCACCCTACCATACGGCTTGCCCCTTTACTGCCAAGGCAAGCCGCAATGGCTCCATAGGTGGTTACCCTTCCCCTTGGGATCATTTCAACTATAGCATATACCCTTTCAAAAAATGATATTTCGTCATGGATTTTCATTAAGATAAAATTTCAGATAGTAGATGGGAAGACCTTTGGACAGAAATATTTTTTCATAATAGGTTTGGATAGACTTTACCAACGATTCTTTGATGTGCTTGTCGCTGTATAGGTTGTCTGAACATTCCAGGGCGTGGTGGTTTTCTGCTTTGATCACCTCCAGGGTGTAATCGAACAAGCCTTTGTTGTCGGTCTTTAGGTGGATGGGGCCTTTGGGTGCCAGTATTTGCCGGTATTTTTGCAGGAACCATGGAGAGGTAAGCCGTTTTTTTTCGCGCACTTTCCTTGGTTGAGGATCAGGAAAAGTCAGCCATATACCGGAAACCTCGTTTTCTTGAAAGAAGGCAGTCAGGTTTTGCGCCTGAATCCGCAAAAAGGCTGCATTAAACATGCCTTCATCGAGCGCATCTTTTGCACCTTTCCATATTCTGTCTCCTTTGATATCTATGCCAATGAAGTTTTTGTCCGGAAATGCTTTGGCCAAACCGGTGGTGTATTCACCTTTTCCACATCCAATCTCCAGCACAATGGGGTTGTTGTTGTGAAAAAATGCCTCTTTCCAGTTTCCCTTCAGTTCAAAATGTTTGATGTTATGATGGGACTGCGGTTGAATTACGTTGGAAAAGCTATTGATTTCCGCAAACTTTCTCAGCTTGTTTTTACCCACGGGTTGATCTTCCAGTTTTGGTTATCCAATGCTTTGGCTTACCGGTGCAAAATCCACGCAATCTGCCTGAGGTCATCGGGCAGATTGGCTTTTTGTGCCTGCGCTTCTGCAAGGTCATAGTAGAAACCATAACATACCCGGTAATAATTGGCCGGAGTTCTCATGAATACCTGTGCCTGCACGGCACCATCATTGCGTAATCTTTCTGCAAATTGAGAAGCCTGGTATTCATTACGGAAGCTGCCTACTACCAGGAAATATGTTTTTCTGCCAGGTTCCGGTGTTAATGGTATGACTTCTTCTTCAACAGGTGCCGGCTCAATGCTTATTTCTTCATCATCCATCCATTCATCTTCAGCCTCATCATCTGCAACTTCTTCCTCTTTTTCATCCGTGATTTCAGTCACCGGCCGGTCAGGACCTCTGAATAACCGGCATTCTCCAAAGAAAAAGTCAAAATTCAGAAGCAGAACAATGAGGATAATGATAAGAGGTATGATAAGAATGGCCAGCCACCAAAGAAATGGCGGCAGGCGTCGTTTTTTTGGATCTTCGCTTTTGGGCTCGCTAACCGGTGGAGGTGGAGGCGGGGTAGTTGCTTCAAGGCTTTCGGTCACTTCTGCTGATACAGGTGGTGTGGCTGTAGGTACGGCAACCGTTTCCGAGCCTTCATCCAGGTAGTTGATGTTTTCGTTGGCAGTGAAACCAATCATTCCTTCAGCATCTTTACTGAAAATGCCCAGGTTTTCCAGTTCCACTTTTTTGCCTTGCCGAAGAGATTCATGAATGTTGTTTACAATTTCTCCAAGGGTATGGTTTACCTCCTGAATGCTTTTCCCTTCCTGTTGAGCAATATAGGCCGGCAGAATTGAATCGCCATCCTTTCCGGTTTCAGAAAAGTGGGCTCGTTTGGCCGGCGATTCCACAATTTTTTTCTCCGGTATAAACCTGGCCGGCACATATTTGGTTGTAAATGAACCAAAACCCGGAAGCACAACCACTTCATGATGATAAAGCAGCTCGCTGATGTATTTGCCAATTTTCATGGGTGTTTATTTTGTAATAAGGTCAAAAGGTCAAAAGGTCAAAAGGTCAAAAGGTCAAGTGATACGATGATTGTAAAGTGTTGCGGGTTGTTTCATTTTTGATTGACTTTTGAAATGTTGTTTTCAATACATTGGTTTGTTTGTGCGAATTACTTGCTAAGTTAAGAAAAAACCGCGAAATTCCATTGTCTGCCTCTGCCTGAGATTAAAGATTGTTGAGCAACCATTCTTCCAGACGCTCCACATCTTCCGGGGTATCAATGGCAAAACTTTCCCTGTCTGTTATTTCTACGAAAATATCAAGATCTTGTTGCATCCAGCGCAGTTGCTCTAATTTTTCGGCAACTTCCAAGGGCCCCGGTTGCATGTTTGCGATTTGTTTCAATGTCTCTGCCCTGTAAGCATACAACCCCAGATGCTTGAAGTGGGAGTTGTTGGTTACATCATCTTTCGTTAAGGATTCGCCGCGCCGGTAAGGTATCGGCAACCTGCTGAAATAAAGAGCTTTCCCCGAAAGGGAAAAAACCACTTTCACCACATTTGGGTTGTCAATTTCATGGCTCTGGCTAATTTGCTTTGCCAGGGTGACGATGTTTTTTCCGGGTTGACGAAGTTTTCTGCACACCTGTTCGATTTGCTCCGGGTCAATAAATGGTTCATCGCCCTGGATATTGATGATCCCGTCCGAATCGTTGTACTCATTATTCTCATTGATGATTTCAAATGCTTCAAGGCATCTGTCGGTGCCACTTGCATGCTCGCCTGTCATCACCACCTTGCCAAACGCTGACACATGCTCAAAAATTCGCCGGTCGTCGGTTGCAACCACAACCTCGTTGAGCAACTTACATGTAAGAGCCTGTTCATAAACCCTTTGGATCATTGATTCACCCTGAATCATCACAAGGGGTTTACCCGGAAACCTGACCGAGCCATATCGGGCAGGAATGATACCAATAAATTGCATATACAGGTTTTTATGACATCTGAAGAATCGGGCTGTATCAAACCATCGGATTTGTCATGGTAGATTATCTGTTAAAAAAGCCCATGGATTTCCGCATCGATTTTTCTGACCACTTCAGCAAAGTCTTCCTGTCTTTCACTGAACTTAATATTGTCCACATTAATGATCAGCAGCTTGCCGAGTGTGTATCCCTCTATCCATTCCTCATAGCGTTCATTAAGTTTTTTCAGATAATCCAGGCGGATTGAATTTTCATATTCCCTGCCTCGTTTTTGAATCTGACTGACCAGTGTTGGAACGCTGGCGCGCAGATAAATCAGCAGGTCTGGCGGGTCGATGAAAGAACTCATTAGCTCAAACAAACTGGCATAATTGTTAAAGTCTCTGGAAGACATCAGACCCATGGAATGCAGGTTAGGGGCAAAAATGTGTGCATCTTCATAGATGGTGCGATCCTGGATTACCTTTTTATGCTTTTTGCGAATTTCCACAACCTGGCGAAACCGGGAGTTGAGGAAATAAATCTGAAGATTGAAAGACCATCGCTGCATGTCTTCATAAAAGTTGTTCAGGTAGGGGTTGGTGTCCACATCCTCATAATGTGCTTCCCAGCTGTAATGTTTGGATAACATACCGGCCAGGGTAGTTTTCCCCGAGCCGATATTTCCGGCAATGGCAATATGCATAATGTTTTGGCTTAGTTGTTCAAACAAAAATACGAATTCCTTCCGAACGCGGTTATTTTATTTTTTCAAGTATCCAAGAATATCATCCACGTATTTACGGTTGTTGTATAGGCGAGGCACTTTGTTTTGTCCGCCTATTTTCCCTCTCGACTTCATCCATTGGAAAAAAGTTCCTTTGGGAACACAGGTAACTTTTGGTTTTTTCAGCATCAGGTCGTGGCTGCGTTTGGCCTCATAGTCAGAATTCAGCATCTTGACCTGATCATCCAGTACCTGGATAAACCGGTGAATGTCATTGGGTTCTTTTTCAAATTCGATGATGTATTGGTGTGCGGCTGACTGCTGATCATTGAGGTAAATGGGGGCAGCGGTATATTCGCTGATCACCGCCCCTGTTTCGCGGCTCGCTTCCTGGAGAGCTGTATCGGTATTGTCAACAATCACTTCTTCGCCAAAGGCGTTGATGAAATTTTTTGTGCGTCCGGAAATGCGTATTCTATATGGTTTTACACTGGTAAACCGGATGGTATCTCCTATCATATAACGCCACAATCCGGCATTGGTGGTGATAACCATGGCATAATTGGTTTCGGTGTCAACTTCTGAAAGGGGTAAGGCCTTCTGTTCCGGCTGACCATAGGCATCCATGGGAATAAACTCATAGAAAATTCCGTAATCGAGCATGAGCAGCATGTCGTTGGCATTCGGGCGGTCCTGTATGCCAAAGAAGCCTTCGGATGCATTGTAGGTTTCAAGATAGTGCATTTCCGGGCTTGGGATCAACCGCTCAAATTGTTCGCGATATGGCCCGAAGCTGACACCACCGTGTATGAACAGTTCCAGATTGGGCCAGACTTCCAGAATATTGTTCCGCCCGGTGATCTCAAGGATGCGTTTGAGCAATATAAGGTTCCATGAAGGTACGCCGCTGATATTCGTAACGTTTTGACTGTAAGTGTCATGCGCCACTTTGTCAAGTTTTTCCTCCCAGTCGTCAAGCAATGCCAGCGACAGATCCGGTATCCGGAAAAGTTGAGATACAAAAGGAGCATTTTGTAACAAAACAGCCGAAAGGTCACCGAAAAACGCCCGTTGGTTAAATTCACTCACCTTGTGACTTCCCCCCATGATCAGTCCTTTTCCATCAAAGATCCTGCTTTCCGGATGGTTGTGGCAATAAATGGTAAGTACGTCCCTTCCGGCCTTGTAATGACATTCTGCCAGCGATTCGCTGCTAATGGGAATAAACTTGCTCCGGTCGCTTGTGGTGCCCGATGATTTGGCAAACCATTGTATTTCGCCTGGCCACAAAATCCGTTGTTCCCCTCTAAGCAGACGGTCAATGAATGGCTTTATCTCATCATAATCCTGCAAGGGTACCCTCTCCGCGTATGTTTCATACCTGTCAATGTCGTTGTATGCATACTTTTTCCCCCATTCCGTGTTTCGGGCGGCATGAATCAGTTGCCTGAGTGTGCGGTTCTGTACTTCCTCAGGATTAGCCATAAAATGCGCTATACCGGCATGTCTGCTTCTGAAGTACCAGGAAATTGCTTTGTTTACAAAAGACATTGCAGCTGTTTTCGGCAAAATATCAGGCAAATTTAATCAATTTGACACATTGCAGAACATGTTTTTTCGTTTCTCTAATTGCAATGGCGTTTCATTAAGATGAAGATCTGGCTGAAAAGTTTTAATTTTGGCAAAGAAATGGTTGGCAATTAAACGTTTTAAAATCAATATTATTTGGGAATTCTTGGAAAAATAACAGGACTGAAAATCTATTCAAAAAAGCAGCAGTGGAAACTCTACCTGCTTGGCTTTGCGGCTATCATCGTGCTGGCCTCCCTCTATTATACCGACATCATGGTGCGAAAAATTGCGCGTGATGAGCGGCAGCGTGTGGAGTTGTGGGCCGATGCCATCAGGAAAAGAGAAATGCTGTTGCTGGACAGTGAGCGCTTGTTTTCTGCCATTCAGAATGAAGAAGCCAAACGACGGGAATTGTTAAAACAGGTTTACGGACGGATAAACCGGGATGAACTTGACCGGGACGCCCTGACATTTTATGCCAATATCCTTCAGAGCAACACCACCATTCCGCTGGTTTTAACGGATGAAGAAGGCAATATTGAGTCAACGAGCAACCTGGATGAGCGATACAGGGGGTATAGCAGGCTTACCGGTGAACTGGCCGAAAAGTTTTCGGAATATCCGCCGCTGACATTCTCCATTTTTGACGGTGGCGTGAGGTTTATTTACTACCAGGATTCGCGTGTATATACCGAACTGCGTGAGGTAATGGATGACCTGATAGATACATTTATATCTGATCTGGTCATCAATTCGGCCAACGTACCGGTAATTGTTGTTGACAGCCGGCACACCGAACTGATAGCACATGGTAACATTCAGGGGGTAGATTTTGATGATGAATCACAGACTCGGGAGCTGATAAGGTCTATGTCTGGGAAAAACCGTTATGTGTCGGTTAGCTTACCCACATATGGCCAATGCTATGTATATTATACCAACTCTTTTTTACTGACACAGTTAAGGTATTATCCCCTGGGGCAGTTTTTGGCTATTGGATTATTTTTATTTGTATCCTATTTGCTTTTTAGTATGGCTCGCAATGCAGAGCAAAACCAGGTTTGGGTTGGCATGTCGAAAGAAACAGCTCACCAGCTTGGCACACCTCTTTCGTCTCTGATGGCCTGGCTGGAGATATTAAAGATGAAAGGAGTTGACGATGAAACCATCATGGAGATCACGAAGGATGTCAAGCGATTGGAAAATATAACCGAACGTTTTTCGAAGATTGGGGCCCCGCCGCAACTCCTGGAGATGAACATTACAGACTCTGTCAACGAGGTTGTCGAGTATATGAAAAAGCGTACTTCGCGTAAGGTTTCATTTAAGGTAGCTGCCGAAAGGGAGGAGATCATCGTACCGCATAATCCCCATTTGTTTGGCTGGGTAATCGAAAACCTCATTAAAAATGCCATTGACGCCATGCAGGGTTCCGGCAGCATATACATCACCATAGAAAACCAGGGCCAGAATGCCGTTATTGATATTTCCGATGATGGCAAAGGCATTCATCCGTCAAAGCACAAACGGATTTTCAGCCCGGGCTACACGAGTAAAAAGGCAGGTTGGGGCCTTGGGTTGTCGCTGAGCAAGCGGATCGTGGAAACCTACCATGGTGGACGTTTGTTCGTTAAACAATCAGCACCCAACAATGGCACAACATTTCGAATTATCCTGAAAAAATAAAAGAACAATGACACGCAAATTCACATTGATCATTTTTACTCTTTGCGGTATTTTATTACTGACAGGATTTTCCCGTATGGGAGTTGACAGGATCATGCTCAGCATGGAAAGCCAGACCCTGCAAAAGGGCAAGGCTGCCACAGTGAGGGCCGAACTTTTTTATCAATCCCTCAACGGTCGTATGGTAACCAAATTTATTCAGCCTGTCGAACAAATCATGATTACCAACAGGCTGGGAGAGCTCAGTATTTATAACTTTGATGATCATTCGGTGTATCGGCGGCAGAGCATGGAATACAGCTCAGAGAACAACCTGATATATTTTTTTCTCAACGGCAAAACACAGGATATGGGCCTGCGGGATATGGGATTTACACAGATAAGTACCGAATTCAGCGAAGGCCTGATGATCACAAAGTGGATGCCTCCCGCAGCTTTGGGGCATTTGTTTTCTCATATAGAACTGGTACATGAAGATTTTATGCCCATATATGCAGGGTATTATGATGCCGGGCAAAAACTGGTAAAAAAAGTTTATTATTCAGATTATGAGATTTTTCCGGAAATCATTTTGCCCTTAACCATTACAGAGTTCAATTATTTGCCCGATGGTGATTCAATCATCAGCAGGGTGCGTTTTTCCGATATTCACATGAACAGGCAGGCAGTTTCTGCCTGGTTTGATTTTGAAATTCCTGATGATGCAACAATTATTGATTAAAACTTTCCTTTTTCCGGTATTGATTGTGCTTTTTATAAGCCCGTTAGCCTTTGCAGGTGGTGATAATATCTCTGAAAAGGATCTTCAGTTGCTGAGGCGCCATGCAGATCACAAAGACACGGAACACAAGCATCATTCATCCGGTACAGAATTTTTACGGCCACAGGGTGAGAATACGTTGTCACGATTTAACCCTGTTACCTTGTCGCTCGGGGGGTTAATGTTTGTCTACCAGCGATGGATATCGCCCCAATTGCCTTCAGAATGTCTCTATCACACGTCATGTTCGGCTTTTAGCAAGAACCTGATTGTTGAGTATGGTCTGGTAAAAGGTATCCTTGCGACATCAGACCGTTTGATGCGCTGCAACAGGGTGGCTGCGCTGGATGTGCATCCCATGCATATCCATCCTGTGTCGGGAAGGGTAGATGAAGATACCGGGATATACAGGCGCCCTTAGTTGTGAGAAAAACCAGATATCGAATAACCACCCATGAACCATCATAATCAAAGATTCAATAAAAGGATTAAGGCCGGTAAGGTTCACGCCATCACCGCCGGTGTTTTTTTATTGCTTCTTTTGATCATGCCCGGCCTTCAAGCCAGCGCTGAAGCGCCGTCATTTTTCATTGAGGCTGCTCCGGGCAAGCAAGAACCGGTTCAAAGTGATGCAGATGAAATAAACATGCGCAGGGAGATTGATTTCATATTGTATATGATGGGCCGTGGAGATCTGGAAGAAAGCTTGTTTTTGCTTCAATCCATCCGGGGCCCCGGCATTCAATGGCAGGATTCCTTGCATTATCTTACCGGCTGGGTGCATTATTTAAGAAAGGACCTTGACACCTCTGCTGATCACCTGTTACTGGTGTCACAGGAAAGTCCGGTTTACCGGAAATCCTCCTTTTTTGGAGCATACAACCTTGCTCATTCAGGGAAAGCATCAAAGGCTTCTTCTGTACTGTCATCTATGACAATAGAAGCAGGTACCATGCCTTATGCGCTGCGGCACCTCCAGATGTCGGGTGTTGCTTTGCTTGATCGTGATTTTGAACTTTTTGCCCGGCGGTCAGAAAATTTCTCAGGCCGTTATCATGTGATGGCGGCTGAAGAGCGCCGGATGATGCAGCATTATGAGCGTTTACGGGATATGCCCGGGCGGTCTCCCTTTGTTGGAGGTATGCTTTCGGCGGCTATTCCCGGACTGGGCAAAATATATGCAGGAAAGACGGGTGAAGGCATTGTCGGGTTTTTATATGTTGCAGCCCTTGGGCTTACCACTTATGATTTTTACAGGGGATCAGGAGCCGGCCACCCCTTGTTTATTCTTTCGGCCAGCATAACGGGCATTTTTTATTTTGGCAATATCATGGGCAGTGCTGCTGCCGTAAGACGGTCCAACAACGAATTGAACCATGAAATGGATCAACGGATTTTATTTGATATGCATATTCCTTTGCGCAACGCTTTCAATTAGTGCCAATGAGCATGAAAGATGGTTGCAGGCCGCCGACAGTTTGTTTCGGGGCGGCAACTGGTTTGAAGCGTCCATTCTCTATGAGCGAGCCTATTACACGTCAACGGATGCTCGCGGGCGCATCGTTGCCAACCTGGCCAAAGGGGAGGCCATGAAGGAGATGGGTGAGTTTTCCAGGGCACGTCGCGACCTGCAAAGGTCAGTCACTTTTCGCGGGGATGAAAGCTTGCGAGAGGAGTTATTGTATCAGCTTGCGTTGTGTGCCTATCTGGAAGGAGATGCCGCCGGTGCCCGATCCTATTTGTTGCAGATCAAACATGGTTTTGAACAAATGCCCCGGAGCCGCACTTTTCTGCTTCAGGGACTGGTCATTATAGAAGAGGAGCGCTGGGACGATTTGAGGCCGCACCTGGAAAACTGGTTTCTTGAAACAAATGAGCCATCGGAGATGCGCGATGACTATCTGTATGCTTTTGACAACATGGTAGCCGAACTGGGGGGTATTCCTTCACCCCGTGATCCCGATCGTGCCAGGATGTGGTCCACATTTTTACCCGGGGCCGGACAGTTTTATGCAGGCTCTGCAGGTTGGGGCGTATTGAACGCTTTCTCTCAAATGGCTGCGCTCGGAGGATTTGGCCTGATGGCATGGAATGGTTATTACATAGCCGGTGTTTTTGCCGGACTTGGTCCGTTCCAATCACTATATTTCGGCGGAATACGTCAGGCAGGAACACTGGCAGAGCAAAAGAACAAAAGCCGCATGGATGAATTCCAGGCGGCTTTGAAAAGGTTTCTGCTCGATGTGGCAGCACAAAAACAGCAATGATGCACTACCACATAAAGAAGCTTGGGTTGTCAATGTATTTTGAAATGTCATTGTTCACCAGGCCGATCAGAAGAACCACCCAGTCAACAAATGCAACAATTCCACATCCGCCCAAAGTCAAAATGTAAGCAATGATTACACCTGTTGATGTGCCCAGGTATGCCCTGTGGATACCCAACGGACCAACAAACCATGCAAGAATGAATGCAATTGCGGCATCTGGCTCCGAAACTACTGCTGCAGAAGTGCCGGCCAATGGCGCCATGGTGTTCATAGCGAACATATCAACCTGCTCAGCCTGCTCAAACATCTGGTCGATGGCAGAATGGTCGAGATAGTAGCTGCTTACATTCGCCTGTACGACAAATGCACCCAAAAGCATAATTAGCGTCGATAGTAATACTTTTTTCATAGATAATAACTTTTTTAGAATTACTGAATAGGTTTTTACAGTCACACAAATTTATAACATAAATTGTAAATTCCAAA
Organism: Bacteroidales bacterium; assembly: GCA_007122505.1. GTDB lineage: Bacteria > Bacteroidota > Bacteroidia > Bacteroidales > UBA7960 > PUPG01. Next base: position 21,480 of record SKTQ01000216.1, read on the forward strand.
TTTTATTGGATATTCAGGCAAAAATTTGGTCGGGTTTTTACAAAAGAAAAAAACGCGAAGATTTACTCAATATCTGTTTATCTGCCGGTTGCTCATCTGTTTTTGATAAAAAAGTACTGTTTTCATTAATAAAATATTTATTTTTACCGTAAAGATGTTTTTGAATAGCGGGCAGGTTATGGCTTGCAATGCAAATAAAACTTAAGGTTCCTCAAAAAAACATTGATATGGAAACAATTCATTGGAGTGGCTATGAATGGCTTAAACAGGAACGCTGGGGCAATGTATATCCTACAAACCTGCGTGGATGGATGGACCCCTCCTGTATAAATATTGATGATCAGGGCTATTTGCATCTGCTCACAAAACACAATCCAAAATATTTTGACCGTACAAAATTTACACATCCTTATGGTGTTGGCCTGGTGAGCTGTACACATCGTTTTGGATATGGCTATTTTGAAATCGAAGCAAAACTGCCTGAAGGTAAAAATCTTTGGCCTGCTTTCTGGATGTGGTCGTTTGACA
>SKTQ01000200.1 GCA_007122505.1 Bacteroidales bacterium
AAAGCGATGGTTTTATCTATACCAGGATCGGCAATCCCACCATACGTGCGCTTGAAAAGTGCGTAGCTGAGCTTGAAAATGGCTATGACGGTATCGCCACATCCTCAGGCATGGGTGCAATCACCAGTATTTATATGGCTTTGCTTGGTGCAGGACAGCATATTATCAGTTCTGATGCTGTCTATGGCCCGGCAAGGGGTGTGCTGGAGCAGGATTTTTCTCGTTTCAACGTGGAAGCAAGCTTTGTAAACACCTCAAATACAGATGAAATTGTCAATGCCATCAAACCAAACACTCGGGTTTTATATATCGAAACACCAGCAAACCCAACCATCAACATTACAGATATCAGAGCGTGTGCCAAAATTGCAGATCAACACAGGCTGTTACTGGTTGTTGATAATACCTTCTGTTCGCCTTACTTGCAAAAACCCCTCGATCTTGGCGCTGACGTTGTCTTACACTCTGTTACAAAGTTTATTAATGGTCACGCTGATATTGTTGGTGGCGTTATTGTAACAAAAGAAGCGGAAATATATAAAAAAATCCGCCATTGCATGGCCTATATGGGGTGTAACATGGATCCCACTCAATCATATATGGTGCTTCGCGGATTAAAAACCCTTGGTATCCGCATAGATCGCGCTCAGGAAAATGCCATGCAGGTGGCACGTTTCCTTGAATCGCATCCGAAAGTGGCCTGGATCAAATACCCCGGACTCACATCGCACCCGCATTATGGACTGGCCAGTATGCAAATGAAAGGCTTTGGTGCAATGATGAGCTTTGGGCTTACCGGTGGTTTTCAGGCAGGCCGCAAGCTGATGGACAATGTGCATCTGGCTATCCTTGCAGTCTCTCTCGGCGGCGTTGAAACACTGATACAGCATCCGGCATCCATGACTCACGCCGCCATTAGCAAGGAAAACAAAATGGCAGCGGGTATCTCCGATGATCTCGTGAGACTTTCCGTTGGTATTGAAGATGTTAAAGACATCATCGAAGATCTGGATCAGGCCCTTGAAACAATTTCCACTTAATAATTTCGATTATCTTTTTTACTTCCAACATATTACATCTTTTTCCTAACCTTAAATATTATAAAGCAATGAAATCAAAATCAATCTGGACAAGAGATTATCAATCCGTAGTGGATAACGGACGGAACCACAGCATGGTTATTGACCTGCCTGAGAATAAGGGTGGCGCTAACAGCGGACCAACTGCCCTGGAACTATGTGTAATGAGTTTCAGTGGATGCATTGGAACTATATTTGCCATGGTAGCAAACAAGATGCGCCTTACATTTCAGAAAATGGAAGTGCTTGTTGAAGCTAACAAGCCTGAATCGGCAGGAACTATCACCGATGTCCATTTCGTTCTCGAACTAGCTACATCAGAGCCTGAAGAAAAGGTAAAAAAATGCCTGGAACATACCATGCATACCTGTCCGGTAGGTTTGTTGTTTCAGCAGGCTGGTTTAAAGATCACCCATGAAATTAAAATTAAAAAATAATGAGCATTTTCGAAAAAATTCAATTACCCACTGTAAAACATATTCTGGCTGTAGCATCTGGTAAAGGTGGCGTTGGCAAATCAACAATATCCGCAAACCTGGCTGTCGCACTCAGCAGGCAGGGATTCAATGTTGCTTTGGTTGATGCTGATATTTTTGGACCCTCCATTCCCAAAATGTTTGGCCTGGAAGCGGCAAAGCCCGAAATGACAACGGTTAAGGGAAAAAATATGCTATTGCCTGTTGAAAAGTATGGCATAAAGATTATGTCGATTGGTTTTCTTGTTGACAGCGGCAAGGGTCTGATCTGGCGTGGACCGCTGGCCGCCAAGGCCATCACACAACTATTTGAAGATACCTTGTGGGAGGATGTGGATTACATGATCATCGACTTTCCACCGGGCACCAGCGACATCCAGCTGACTGTTGTCCAGAAACTAGTACTTACCGGAGCAATCATTGTTACTACGCCACAGGAACTGTCATTGTGCGATGCACGTAAAGCTGCCTCCATGTTTACCAATCCAGGCCTGGAAACGCCCATATTGGGTGTGGTTGAAAACATGTCGTGGTTCACGCCCGCCAAACACCCTGATGAAAAATATTACATTTTTGGAAAAGGTGGAGGGCGCAGGCTGGCTGAGGAATACAAAACCCGCCTGCTGGGGCAGATTCCACTGATTTCCGAAGTGGGCGAAGCCGCCGACCAAGGCATGAACATCTACAGCCAGGGTAACAAGACAGCGATGAAAGCATTTGATGAAATCCGGATTGCTTAATGTTTAACCTATCCCGGATTTCAATATTATTCAAAGCGATCCTTTTCAAATTCTGTCACGAGTATTTTGGCTTTTTCAGCATACCGGTCTGAAACAACCACCCTGACAGCACCCATCCCCGGGGTAGTATAAAAAGGCAGCATGGTGCCAATAAATTCATTATTGATGAAGGCCGGAATCCCTTCATTCTCCAGAATGTTTTTGACCATCTCTGCTTCCCAGGCCTGTCCTGTATAAACCAAAACAGGCTTTTCGCTTTTGTTTTTATTCATTGCTTTGCTGTTTTGCCGAATATTGTTAAGCGCAAATCAAACGCTGAATATCGCTTTTCGTTGTTAAAGATAGCTTTTTTCCCTATCTAAAATGCCTTTAACCTGCATTTTTTCATCAGTTTCCTGCATCAGCCGGACTGTTTTCCTTAAAGCTGCCCAATGCTATTTGATGATCCGGCCTTTTTCCGGAGCATCTTCCGCATCTTATAAAGTCTTGTGGCTTTTGGTTTTCTAACAGGGGATCGCTGGCTTCTTAAAGGTTTTTTCTTTAACTATAAGAAATATTTTAATAAAAAAAATGCTCATGTATGATATAAATAAATTATTTGTTAATATATTTCCTTGAGCGGTATTATATGAATTATCAATGGTAAGTGTAAGGTTTTATTTCCTTTAAGCTTGTATAGGCAGACTTCTTTCACTGCAAACACATGCGTAATGAAATTATCATATTCATTGATATTCTCATTTTAAGAGCTTGCATCCTCAGATACACAAATATCAAGTTCTTTCACCACTGTATTATACTTTTTCAGCAATTGATTTTCATCATCAGCACCCAGGTAAATATCGGCCAGCACATAACTATAACTGTCAATGTGATGTTCATCCATGTTGTCAAGATGCATGCCTTTTTTGACATTTATCTTTATTATGAGGTCGGAGTATTTGTTTTTCAAAGCATCAACTTTGCGTTTACCGGGAACCTTTTTGATCACACCAGGATTGAAAGCCCTGAGCATGAAATGTCCTGCAAGTGTGAATTCACCCTCATACTTCAGAGGTTTTGGTCTTTTTCCCAGGGCAAGGTTAATAATTACATGATGATGTGAGATGCCGTGCACTTTTTCAAACATATAAGCATGGGACTGCGACATGCGGGGGTTAACTTCAAGAAGGTTAATGTCATTTGTTTCTTCATCATAAAAATATTCAATATTAAAGGCGCAATTGTTGAGTCCGATTTGTTCAATAACTTTTCTTGAAAGTTCTGCCATACGGTATTGCACTTCATAAGGGAGATCGGAGGGGTACTGATAACAGGCAAGCGATGGGCAGTGTTTTTCTTTGATTGTATCCACAATGCCGTATATAATTACTTCATTGTTATACACATACCCTTCAACAGTCCCCTGGATTCCGCCAATTTCTGTTTCTGCAAACATGGTCTGTTTCATTGAGGAGAGCTTGGCAGGCACCTTATTTTTTTTGAGTATTTCAGAAAATGGCTCGGTAAGATATTCGATTTTCTCTTTTACCTCTTCCAGGGCATTGAGAAAGGAATCCTTGTCGGTTATCCTGTATGCCAGGTAGGAGTGGTACGATTTAACCGGTTTGATCCAGAAGGGTGGTTGAAAGTCAATCTTTTGCCATACTTTTTTATCATAAGGGTCAAAAGCTGTAAATGCAGGTATGGATTCCGGAATTACTTTTTTTTGTTCCAGGCGGCTCCAGTACTTGTGTTCACATTTCAAAACACTCGTAATTGATGGTCCGTCAAGGTTATATTTCATTGCGATCAATGGCACCATAACGGAAGCCGGGAAGTCAAAATAGGTAATTATGGCATCAATACTGCCGGCTTCAGCAATTCTTTGCTCAGCGGTTTTGATGAGATCATCAATAGAGAAGTGGCTCACCCCCCTTATTTCTTCAAATTTTATTGCCGGTAAGAATCTGCAATACCCGGCTTCGGGCAGGTGATGAAGCATGGACAGGTTGAAGTCATCAAGTCCAATTACAAAAACATTCTTTTTGTCTTGTTTCTTTTTTTCCATTGGACCAATTTTTTTACAGACGTTCGGGGTATTACATAAGATCTCTGGGTATCTTTTCATCAAATGACTGGCTGAAAACCCTGACGTCACCTTCGTAAGCATCCAGGGTAGCGCGGATAATAAAATCTGTTCGTGATGAAGTTAGAACTGTATGTGTAATTGTTTTGATAAACCAGTCATCCCGGCGAAAAGTGCGGACTCCCTTTACTTCACCTCTAACTGTATCGTAATTGTTATTTGCGTAGGAATACCATTCGGTGACATTTCGTCCGATCTCAAGGTTTATGTCATCCAGGCGGTATTTCGGATCATCATTTTTTACTTTTAAACGCACGACATTATTGGCCAGATTGTGTTTAACTGACCATTCCCTGTTGGGCGGTGCTATCAATGTGGTGCTTAGCTTATCCGTTGGCGGCGGTTTTTCAAGAGCCTTCGGCGATGTGTCTTTTTCTCTGATATTTCTTTTGGGAAGGTAAATTGCACTTTCAGAGGGATAGAGGGTAAGTTTTGCTGCCTGCGGTGAAGGCCATACCAATGGCCAGTAAGATGTGGATATGGATATTCTGATTTGATGTCCTGCCGGAAATCTTTGCGCAATATATTTCATAGGAACCTCTACCAGGTAAGATTGTCCGGGTACCAGCTCTGTAGGTTCTTCATGGCTGTCTCTGTGACAAAGATTTAATACTCCGTAAGTCACCCTTGTCGCTCTGCCGTCGGGCGCCACATCTGATAAACGGGCAGCTATCATAGCAATTCGCTTGTCCGATGCTATTTTTAGTTTCAATACAGGTCGCCCCATTATTTCATAATCTTCGGTCAGTATTTTGCTGTTCAACACCAGCGATCCACCGTCTTCTTCCCGCTGATCTTTCGGCAAATCCGTACTCTCAGAATATGAGCACCATTTCCCTGCAAATAGCCCCACACTCAGGGGACTTTGAATATGCATGGTTTTTTCTTCCTTCGGGGGTTGTTGCTGTTGACCTATTCTAAAGGTATCAAGCGGATATTCTTTTTCTTCTGTATTTGGTGACGGCCACTTTGGCTCATCAACCCATCTTCCCGGACGCTTTGATGACAAAGGGGAAACTGAATCCAGCACCCATGCTTTAAGCATAGGTTCATCTTTTACTCCATTGTCAATGTCTTTCAGCCACTGATCCCACCATTCTGTTGCTTTTTTTAGAAAGTCAATGGGCGGACCTGGACCACCCATGTGAGGATATTTATGGCCATATGCACCTACAATGCCCATACATGGAGCCTGCAGATTTTCAAGCAATTTGAAAACCGTATTGGAATATCCGTCAGCCCAACCGCTAACCACCATTACCGGGCAATTAATTGATGCATAATCTTCACAAACAGAACCATGTTTCCAATAATCGTCCCGACGCTGGTGTTGCAACCATTTTTTAAGCCACAAGCCACTTCCTTTAAGCCTTTCCAACCACATTGAACGCCATTTGTCACCAACGATGGCAGGATCTGGAGGGGCACTGTTGTTTGCAAACATAACAGAAGCCCATGAAAGGTTGTCCGACAGCAGACAACCACCCATGTAATGCACATCATCATTATACCTGTCATCTGAAGAGGCTACAGAGATGACTGCCTTCAGCTCCGGAGGCTGCATCATGGCAATCTGTAACCCGTTAAATCCGCCCCAGGAAATGCCGATCATACCCACACGTCCGTTACACCATGGCTGTGATGCAATCCAACGGATTACTTCTACACCATCATTCAGCTCCTGCTGCAAGTACTCATCACGCAATATCCCTTCCGAATCCCCGCTTCCTCTTAAATCTACACGTATTCCAGCATAACCATTTCCGGCAAAAAAGGCATGCATTTCATGATCGTTTACGGCTTTCATGTCACGTTTCCGGTAGGGTATATATTCCAAAATACCCGGAACGGGCTTCTTGTCAGCGTTCGCAGGTAACCATAACTTGGCGGCCAAATTAATTCCATCAGACATGGTAATGTAAGTATGTTCAATCACTCTATATGAATGCATAACTTAATGGTATTTGATTAAAAAAATATCCGGTAACAGGAAATGCTGCAACCGAATATTTTTATGCCTTGAATGAATCGCTGATAAACTCTTTTACTTGTATTTTCGGATCATCCAAATGTTTTGATTACAGGCTTAAAGAAGCCAGACGAGTACTGAGTGTTAACTATTTTTCAATCTCAAATGAAATTTTGGCATTCACTGCGTAGGAAATGATCTCACCATTTTCTACATTGGCATTCATGTACTTGATAAAAATCGACCTGATATTCTTCAATGTTTTGTTAGCTTCCCTAACTGCATTTTCTGTTGCTTCTGTGAATCCTTTTTCTGAGGTGCCAATTACTTCAATTACTTTGATCATGACTAAAATGGTTTAAGTTTAACAATTGAATTATAATACCGGATTAAATAGAAATACCATGCCAAAAAACCTGGAAAAATATGACTATTTCCAGCTATCCTTTTAGTGATAGGCCATTAAAAGGATTGTTTCCAAAAGCAAAAATCAGATTAATGGCAGTTTGTGCAACTAACTCAACAGAAATGGGGAAAATTCAACCGTTTTACATTTGAAGATTTGTTTCACAAATGGATGGACTTATTGTTGGTTTCACTTCATTGGGTTTATTTTTGAAAATAATCTGTTCACCTTTTTTCCGTTAGTCTGCAGACAATTATAGTTCACAATCGGCCAATTGATCGCTATAGAATGCAAAGCAACTAACGCCTCCGAATATCTCCGATCTGCATGACTGCGATATTAAATATTCAGGCAGTATTTACTGCTTTTTCAGAATGGCTTTGGTTTGAATCCCTCCGGATTGATAATACTGGCACTGTCGCCGGTGGCCCTGATCACGAGCAGGCC
>SKTQ01000302.1 GCA_007122505.1 Bacteroidales bacterium
CCCAATAAAGGTCTGCAAAATACGCAATTTATTTATTAATCAACAACTTAAACTTTTCATTAGCAATACAACAAAAGTAATGAAAAAATCATAATTCACCATACAGGTAAAGAAATACCGTGGAATACAAGCTCAAATGTTATTTAGATTAAATTTTAAATCCGGCAGAAAATTTAAGATGTTAAGTAATTAACTGGTTTTGTGAAAAGCTTTCTTTATTTTTGTGGTTTAGAAGAACCATAACCGCAGAGACGGTATGCTGATAAATGAATACAGATATGGCACAGGATAACGCTGAAGAAATAGTGATTTGCATGGGCAGCAGTTGTTTTTCGAGGGGAAACAAACACAATTTGGGTGTCATCAAAAACTATCTGAAAGAAAAAGGGATAGAGCAACAGCTCGTTTTCAGGGGTTCGCATTGCTTCGGGGAATGTGAGCACGGACCAGTATTGCTCATCAGGGGCGAGAAATATACACATGTGTTGAGCAATCAGATTACTGAATACCTGGATCAGCATTTTGGTGATCTCTGAGGTTTATTTTTATGAAACGATCGGGAGTGAAAGGGAAAAGTAAGCAGTAAGCAGTAAAAAGTAAATAGTAAAAAAAATGTATGAAGAAAAAGGTTAGTCGCATCATGTTATATGAGACGGCACAGGTTTATGCAGCGTTTCGACTTTTTGACTGTTGACTTTTTGACTGTTGACTTTTTGACATTTCGACATTTTCACATTTTGACATTTTGACATTTTTACGTTTGGACAAATAATAAACACATGAAAATCATACGCATAGACCATGGCCGCTGTACGAGGTCATATGCCTGCATCAGGACTTGTCCGGTAAAAGCCATTACGACCGACGGAAAAGAAGGAATGCCTGTTGTAAACCACAACCGATGCATTGGCTGTGGCAGCTGCCTTTTCGTGTGCGCCGCTGATGCCGTCTCTCATTTTGACGACAAAGACGAAACCGTATCGTTGCTTAAAGGACCGGGGAAGGTGGCTGCCATTGTAGATCCAACCATCAGCGGTGAATTTCCAGACATTACCGATTACCGAAAATTTGTGGAGATGATCCGTAAGCTCGGCTTTGATTACGTGAATGAAGTGTCGTTTGGTGTTGATCTGGTTGCTCGAAAATATCATGAGCTCCTGTCGGATTTCAGAGGGAAGTACTACCTGCTATCAAATTGTCCCAGTCTTGTTTCTTACGTTGAAAAATTTTTTCCGGAATTGACAGAAAACCTGGCGCCCATTGTAACACCCATGACGGCGACGGCCAGGGTGGTGAGAGAAGCCTATGGTGAGGATCTGAAAGTGGTTTTCATCGGCCCCTGTTTATCGGCCAAGCATGAAGCCGGTCTCTATGATCCCATGGGAGAGGTAAACGCCGTACTGACTTTCGGCGATCTTCGTCAACTTTTTAAGCAATTCAATATCAAAGAATCCCAGGTTGAATATTCTGATTTTGACGCCCCTATCGGAAATCTTGGGTCGCTGTATCCCATCAGTGAAGGAATCATTCATGCCGCTCAAACAGAAGATTCACTCCTTTCGGGTAATGTGGTCACCATTGAAGGAAAAACCAGTATGCTGGACGTGGTGGACGAGTTCAATGAGTATCCCGAATCGCTAAAGAAACATTTCAATATTTTTTATCATGCAGGTTGTTTAATGGGGCCCGGAACCACCGGGCAATCCAATCGATACCTGCGTCGTGCGCTGGTACTTGATTATGTGCGTAAAAGGCTGGGTAATTTTGACCAGAAACAATGGGAAAAAGAGATGGAGACCTACAGGGACATCAATCTCAGCCGGAAGTTCACCAATGACGATCAGCGTTTGCCGGATCCTGACAATGACCAGGTTGAAGAGATCCTAAAGAGCCTGGGGAAAAATCTTGAAGAAACGATGTCGTGCAACGCTTGTGGATTCAGAAGCTGCCGGGACTTCGCAAAATCCATCAGCCAGGGAATTTCTAAACCCGAAATGTGTCTGAATTACTCCATCAGGAACAAACAAGACTACATCAAAACCCTGAAAAAAAACAATGAAAAGCTGAAAAAGCAGCAGGATGGCCTGGTTGAAAAAGAAAAAAGCCTCCTGGAGGAAAACCTTAAACTCAAGCAAAGGACGGATACCACATCTGCATTGCTTAAAAATCTGCCTTCAGCCGCTGTTATTGTGGACGAAAAATTGAAGGTCATTGAATCTAACGATAGTTTCGTGAAAGTGCTGGGGGAAGATGCAGAAATGATCAACGAGGTTATTCCCGGACTGGTTGGGGCCGATCTTAAAACCCTGCTGCCTTATAACTTGTATAACCTTTTTACCTATGTACTTGAAAATGATGAAAATATTGTTGGGAAGGATGTGATGCACGATGAGCGCTTGCTAAACGTGAGCATTTACTCCCTTAAACCAAACAAAATTGTGGGAGGGGTCTTCAGGGATATGTATGTAGCTGAGGTAAGACAGGAAGAGATCATCAACCGTGTGACCGAAGTGATTGATGAAAACCTCAAGATGGTGCAGCAAATCGCTTTCTCACTGGGAGAAGGGGCAAGTACAACGGAAAAAATGCTGAATTCCATCATCGAAACATATAAAAACACCGGAAAAGACCAATGATGGCTGGTTGATAAACAGGAATAATAATGTCCGATTCATTTTATACAGAGGTAGGATCTGCGCAACGCAATCACATGGGTGAGCGAATTTGCGGTGATGTTTTTTTATCGGAAAAGGTAAAACAGGAAGGCCGAACGGTTGTGGTTCTTTCTGACGGTATGGGGCACGGTGTTAAAGCCAACCTGCTGGCTACGCTAACGGCAACCATGGCACTCAACTTCACCAAAGAGCACAAAGATGCCCATAAGATCGCGGAGATCATCATGAACACCCTGCCTGTATGCAGCGAAAGAAAAATCAGCTATGCCACATTCACAATTATCGACATTGAGAAAGACGGACAATGTACGATCCTGAACTATGATAATCCGGATGCGATGGTATTCAGGGGCAAGGATGTTTTTGAGCCAAAGTGGCAAAAAATCAGCCTTGAAGGCCAGGATAGCGCACAAAAAGAGTTGAGGGCATGCAGTTTCCGCTCTCAAAAAGAAGACAGGATAATGCTTATGACTGATGGCATTACGCAGTCGGGGCTGGGAAAAGGGAAGTATTTGCTTGGATGGGGAGAGGAAAATGTGCTGCAGCATGTCTTATCCATTGTCAGTGACCAACCCGGTATATCAGCATCGAAACTGGCCGGACTGGTTGTGAACAAAGCACACGCCAACGATGGTTACCAGGCCAAAGACGACACCAGTGCTGCCGTCATTTATTTCCGGGACCCAAGGCGGCTGCTGATTTGTTCGGGGCCTCCCTATGAAAAGGAGAAGGATAAGGAATTGGCGCAGATAGTCAGTTCATTTGACGGTAAGAAGATTTTATGCGGTGGTACAACCGCTGACATTATTTCAAGGGAACTGAACATCCCCGTTGAGGATACCCTGGAGTTTGATGATCCGGACCTGCCTCCTCTTTCATTCATGAATGGAATTGATCTTGTAACCGAGGGAATACTGACATTGAGCAAAACCGCAGAAATCCTGGACAGATTCAGCCCCCGCACCGACCTTGGCAAAGGACCGGCAGACCTGATTGTAAAACAAATCCTGGACAGTGATGAAATTCACTTATTGGCAGGAACTGCCATCAATGTGGCACATCAGGACCCCAACCTTCCTGTGGAACTGGAAATACGCAGAACAGTTTTGAAAAAGATTGCACGCATTCTTGAAGAAAAGTTTTTAAAGGAAGTGAGTATCCGCTTCATCTGACAGTGAAATGAGCATGGATGAAATATACATGACACGATGCATCGAACTGGCGCGGCTGGGTCTCGGCCGGACGGCGCCAAACCCCATGGTGGGAGCCGTGGTGGTTCATGGTGATCGCATCATCGGGGAAGGGTACCATCAAAAATATGGAGGCCATCATGCAGAAGTGCTGGCCATAGAAATGGTAAGGAACAAAGCTTTGCTTTCTGAGTCAACTTTGTATGTCAGCCTGGAGCCCTGCTGCCATTATGGGAAAACACCCCCCTGTACAAACCTCATCATTGAAAACAAAATTCCCCGGGTAGTTATAGGCACGGCAGACCCCTTTGATGCAGTCGCCGGAAAGGGAATTGCCCGGCTGCGAAGCAGTGGTTGCGAAGTAATTGTTGGTGTGCTGAAGGAGCAGTGCAGGCAGCTTAACAAAAGGTTCTTTACATTCCATGAGAAAAAACGACCTTATGTGATCCTCAAATGGGCGCAAACGGCTGACGGATTTATTGACACGGAAAGGTTGCCATCCGCCGAAAAAAAGCCCACATGGATCACCAGTGAAAAACTGCGTGTGCTGGTGCACAAATGGCGTGCCGAAGAACCGGCTATCCTGGTTGGCACAAATACCGCCTTGAAAGACAACCCCCGCCTTAATGTCCGCGACTGGAGCGGGCCCTCGCCCCTGCGGATCGTGATTGACCGAAATTTATCATTACACAGCAGGCAAAACCTGCTCGACAACAGCCAGCCAACCTGGGTCATCAATGACAAACAGGAGAAATCAGTTCAAAACACCCATTACATCCGCTTAACCTTTGATAAAGACCTTTTCAGGCACATTTTTGACATGCTCTATCATAAAAACATCCAATCCATTATTATAGAAGGGGGCAGAAAGATATTACAAAGCATCATTGATGATAATATGTGGGATGAAGCCAGGGTTTTTGTGGGTACGCAATTTTTTGGAAAAGGGATCCGGGCTCCCGAAATTCCACCGCCAAAGCCAGTATCACAGATCATTATTGGCATGGAAAGCTTTTTTTGTTTCAAAAACCAATGAATGGAATAAGGAAAGCACTTGCAGACAGTCTTTTATTTCTTGCAGATATCTGTAATCCGAAGCTTTATATTTGTTCCGATCACCTGAAATAAGTTTGTCTGAAAAAAAGTATATGAAAAAAAAAGATACATACAAAACCATCAAAAAAACATCAGACGGCCTCTATAAAGATAAGGGAAGCAAGTTCATATCTTTTGCTTACCCTGTTTCCGATGAAGAAACGATCAAAGAGATATTGACAGAATTGAGAAAAAACTATTATGATGCCCACCATCATTGTTACGCGTGGGTTTTGGGTTATCAAAAAGAGCTTTTTAAGTTTAATGATGACGGCGAACCCTCCGGGACAGCCGGCAAGCCTATTTACGGGCAAATTCTCTCCCACGACTTGTGCAATATTCTCATCGTGGTGATCCGGTATTTCGGAGGCACCAAACTTGGGGTCAGAGGACTCATCAACGCATACAAAGGTGCAGCAAAGGATGTACTGGACAACAGCATCATCATTGAAAATATCATTCAAAACTTTTACAGGGTGCACTTTGAATACATCCATATGAATGATGTTATGAGGGTTATGAAAGAACATGAGCTCACCCAGCATGCACATGATTTTACCATGGACTGCAGGTTAGAATTTTCTGTAAGACTCAGTCAGTCAGACATGGTGACTGACCAATTGGAAAAGATACATGGTGTTCGTGTTGAATTTCTTGAAAAAAAGTAGGCCTGCCTTTAAAATATTCTGTATCTTACGTTGTTTATCAGGCTTATCCAATGGTTTGGTTTTTTATAATGGAAATATAATGTATTTGTTACCTTAGGGCACTTATCTTTGCAGACATTAATCAACTCAATAATTCTGGTACTGTCCCAATAAAAAAGTCATGGAAGGACTTAAAAACACAACCGAGGAATGGCAAAATCAACTATTCTGGCAAGAAAGCAGACGAACGGTAATTAAAGAGCTTGAAAAACACCCGGTAGCGGAGCTGGCTGAGATTCTTCAATCGCTGGATTTGGAGTTACTGGTAGATGTGCTTCCTCTGTTTTCTGCTGAAAAGCAAGGACTGGTTTTTTCAGACTTTGACATGACCCGGCAACTGGATCTTTTCAGGCGGGTGAGCAAAAAATGGTTTGCGGCACTGTTTGAGAAAATGCCCACTGACAGCCGGACAGACATCTATCAAAAATTAACCACCCAGGAAAGGGTCAACCTTCTTCCCTATCTTTCCAAAAGCACGAGGGAAGATGTGCTTCGGCTCAGTACCTACCCCCATGACGCCGCGGGCGGTATTATGAGTACCAACTTTGTCATCATCAATGAAAAGCAGACATGCGAACAAGCCATCAAACAAATCAGGCAAGAGGTGCCAAGGGAAAAGATGCTGTATCATTTGTATGTTGTTGATGAGGATATGCAACTGATCGGGGTTATGACCCTTAAAGACCTCGTGATTGCCGAACCCAACGAGTTGGTCACAGCTATTATGGAAACCGAATTTGCCACGGCCAACCTGGATGAAGACAGGGAAGCTGTTGCGAAAAAGATTGAAAAATATGACACCATTGCACTTCCGGTGGTCAACGAACACAAGCAACTCATGGGTATCGTACATCACGATGATGCCATTGAAGTTATCCGTGCCGAGCAAACAGAGGATATGGAGAAATTCATGGGGATCATACCCGGTGATGAAATTCTGAATTATAACCAAACCAGCGTAATCGGACATTTTCGCAAACGGGTGATTTGGCTGGCCATTCTTACTGTGGTGGGTTTTGTTTCCGCAATGATCATTCAAAGGTATGAAAACGCGTTGTCGGCTTTGCTGATACTTGCCATATACATACCAATGATAGCCGACACGGGAGGTAACAGCGGAAGCCAGGCAGCCACGGTGGTGATCCGAGCCATGGCACTCGGACAGGTAAACATCAAAAACTGGATGGCTATTCTTTTCAAAGAGATGCGTATTTCAGCATTGCTCGCTGCTGTGCTGGCTGGCATTGCCTTTTTTCTGATTCTGATTTTATCATGGGAAATGGATACAATCCTCAATCACAGTTTGGGGTATATTGCTTTGGGGATATCCGTTGCCCTGGCAGTGCAAATCATTACATCAACCATAATTGGTGCCGGACTTCCTTTGCTGGTTAAGCGCTTTGGAGGGGATCCGGCAGTAGCTGCAAGCCCGGCCATTACAACCATTGTGGACATAACCGGACTGTTAATCTATTTTGGTATGGCTACGCTTTTGTTCTTTTGATGCTTCTACATTTTCACATTTGCACATTTGCACATTTTGACTTTTCGAC
>SKTQ01000282.1 GCA_007122505.1 Bacteroidales bacterium
CAAAGCATCCTGATGCTGCCAGGCACAATGGTTGAGTATGGTGGGTATATGCATGCCCGCATTTCAGCTGACGGATTGTTTTGCGAGGTGGAAGAGCCAATGGTGGCTTCTTTAAAGGTTCATGAGCCTGACAGAGATGAAGAGCTGTTATCTAAAATAGAACTTGATGATCCTGGGAAACCTTTCTTCAGGGTCTATCCCAATCCCACCAACGGCGATTTTACGTTGGAGATAACGTCTGACTACGCTGATTTACCTTATACAATTGAGGTGTATGGAATGCGTGGAGAGATCATAATTCGAAATGACCAGTTAACAGGATGGCAGCAAGAGTTAAGTTTGCAAGGACAGCAGCCAGGACTATATATGATTAGGGTACAGAGAGGTGAAGAGATGGGTATTGAACGAATTATCAAGAGGTAACCAATTGAATACAAATTATAAAACCACAACACAATGAAAAAACAAATACTATTTTTAATCGGGTTAATCGTTACCAACATTTTATTGGCGCAGGTACCGCAAGGAATCAGCCACCAGGCGGTTATCAGGGATGCAAACAACGAGTTGGTTGCCAATTCAACAATAGGGATACAAGTCAGCATATTGCAAGGAGGTGCCGAAGGCGCAGCCGTTTATATTGAAACCCACACCCCAGTTAGCAATGCCAATGGGTTGATTACTTACATCATTGGTGATGGTGCTGTTGAAAGCGGTGTTTTTGCTGAGATTGACTGGTCAGCCGGACCATATTTTCTCAAAACTGAGGCAGACCCAACGGGTGGCACTAACTACACAATTACAGGTGTAACAGAGCTTATGAGTGTTCCATATGCTCTACATGCAAAAACAGTTGACAGCATGAGCTTTGATTTCGAAGAAGAAGATCCTGTTTTTATGGAATCGCCCGCATCAGGAATCATTTCTGAAGATATTGACAATTGGGATGCTGCATTTAACTGGGGTGACCACGGTGAGGAAGGTTATCTGACGGAAGAGGTACAAACTCTGGCTGATGTTGCTGCATTAGACAATTCGGTGAATACGCAAATAAAAGATTTAACGGATCCAACCGACCCACAGGATGCAGCCACAAAGGCTTATGTGGATTTGCTGGCTTCTTATGTGGATTCTTTGCTTGTAAGAATTGAGGCTCTGGAGGATGGATTGTTTGCTCCACTAACAGACATTGACGGCAACGTGTATGAAACGGTAATTATTGGCAACCAGGAGTGGATGGCGGAGAACCTTCGGGTTACCAGGTACAACAATGGAGATGATATTCTTACGGACTCAAGTGGTGATTATTGGTCAGAAACCACAGAAGGGGCTTATGCCATTTATCCACATACTGGTGGTTTAACAGAAAATGATGTTGAAGGTATTGAATCAGATGCAGAAATGGTTGCTGCTTATGGGAAATTGTATAATTGGTATGCAGTTGATGATGCCAGGGGTCTATGCCCGGAAGGATGGTCAGTGCCGAGCCATGATGATTGGACGCAGCTGGAACAATATATATGTAATACGTTAGGCAATTCTGATTGTGAAAACCACTTTCCATACAGTAATACATTAATAGGCCAGAGAGGAACAAATGAAGGCAATGCATTAAAATCCTGCCGCCAGGTTGGCTCACCATTAGAAGGCTGCAATACCTCAGAGCATCCCCGCTGGGACTCACATAGCATTCATTATGGATTCGATGAGGTTGGCTTTTCGGCCCATCCTGGGGGGCGTCGTGACGCCTTTGGTTTACACCTCAATATTATGACAAGCGCTCACTATTGGTCTTCCAGCGAGAGCTCGTCTTTATTTTATTGGCGCCGGTCCGTGCACAGTTACTACGGTACAATAAGTCGCATCAGCGAAGCCAAAAGGGCTGGGCTCAGCGTCCGTTGCATCAGGGATTGAGTGCGCAATTTTATGTTTTTTCCTTTGCTAATAAGGCTTTTCAGGAATTTATTGTATCAGTTTTTATTTCTGTATAGGCAAAACTGGTAAATAAGTAGACATTTTCACTTCTAAAAACCCCTCCATCCTCTACGTTTTTTAAAATATATAGCAAGAACGACTTTGTTTACGAATCGCAGAATGTTTATTAACCTGAAATAACTAAGTTGGGTTATCGCTGGACGGATATGCACAGAATAATGGTTTAATACTCTATTCTGTTCCATAGCTCCCTATTTTTGTTATTATAAATATGTTTTCTATATTTGCGACAATTTTAAATATATTTTAAGAGATATTAACAGTTTTGCTCAAACAATCACACATGTTTTTCCAAAAAAACAACTCAACTCATTGATTTGACTACCAGTTACTTAAAAAAAACACAAACCAAAACAAAAAATTATGACCTCAAAAGACTTTTCCACATTTTTATTATTATTGGCTATAATATTTGGTTCATTTGGTCAGCATTTTGCAAATGCTGAAACAACCCGTGAGCCAAAAAATGGTTATTCGGTAGCATTTGATTCCTATACCATTGATTCGTCTGATCCCAGTGGTGCTTATGTGCAAATAGATTATGATGAATACATTGAAATTGCGGTATGGATTGAAAACACAAGCCCTGCAGATACTGAACCCAGAAGCTTTTTTTTATTGCTTAGTTTGACCGATCAGGATGGTGAAATCGCTTTTTATCTGCCACCAGCAGAAACACCTGTGCTGCAACCATTGACAGATGATTTTGGTCAAATCGGGGGGATAATATATACCATGTATGTGCCCGCCTTTTTGGAGCCGGGTTTGTATGACCTTAATTTATCCGTGTGGGATGGAATTGATGAAAATGCCGATGACCTTTTGGGGGCAATGATTCCTAATCCTGATACCGGAGACCCTTATCTTTCTGTGG
Organism: Bacteroidales bacterium; assembly: GCA_007122505.1. Lineage (GTDB taxonomy): Bacteria > Bacteroidota > Bacteroidia > Bacteroidales > UBA7960 > PUPG01. Next base: position 2,870 of record SKTQ01000282.1, read on the forward strand.
AAAATCTTCCTGCTATGGACATAATAGACCAACCAATGCCAGGTAATCCATACAGTGTGTTTCAGTACGATGTTTTAGGTTTGCATGAATATATGCCTAACAGAGTAAAAAACACCAATTTGAGTGATTTGGCAAGTTTTCATACCGGAGACAGATCATTAATGGCCACAAACAGAAACACTAATGAAACCTACGAGATCACCGCTGAAGATGGCAATTTAATCATTGTGCTCCATGGATGGATGCCGCCGTATGGGAGTACTTCACCCCCTTATGGTGAACATAGTGAAAAGTGGACAAAGATCTTGGAAAACATAAATGATAAAGTTGATTTTGATAACTGGTCAATTGTAGAATATGATTGGTTTAATGATGCATTAACCCCACTGACAGAGGCGTCGTTGTTCAGAAAAGTTGTTACACCAGTCCGTAAAGACGGGGTAGTTACCATGGACACAACCTTGGTAGAAGAAATAAGTTTTTTGGATAAAGATGATAGGTGGTTGGGCGACTTTTTGTTGTATGCTTTCTGGTATTTAATGCCTGATGTGAATAAGTATACTGCGCAAAAAATTCCAGCCAATGCCGCAATGAGAGGCTATCAGCACGGACTGATGATTGCACGAAAGCTGAAAGAGCAAGTGGGTTTGCACAACCTGAATAATGTACAGATTATTGCCCACAGTGCTGGTTCCTGGGCAGCCCTCTCTTTATCAGCATATCTTAATGAGGCCATTGGGGCAAACAACCCTTGGTTTAATTCACAGGTGATCTACCTTGACCCTTTTATTCCTGGTAATATGAGTCATTATTCTCCATCATATTTGAGCAACGATGAATTAGAGTTAGCGGCTGATTTCACTACAACAAATCCAGCACGACTTGGCGCCCAGGCTTACTACGCTACTGGTGGAAAAACTGCGGCATTTGGGGGTGCAAACAGTACTATTCCTGGTTGGACTTGGTCAGCTGATGAAGGGCTCATTGTCAACAATGATGATTACGAAGTTGATGGTGTGGATGAACATGATTGGCCAATTTATTATTATGCAAATTCAATTGAGGAATTTCCGTTTGTCCTGCCACCTTACGGCTGGTGGCACTCATTGTCAAGAAAATTTGACTTACAGGTGGAGCTCAAACCATCTTTTTTTAACATATACACAGCCGGATTCACACTTTACAATTTGGGTTGGAGGTTAAAGGACCATCCCCTGTATTCTGACTGGATGGTCGGTGGTGATGCTATTGATGGACTTAACGAAGGGGATGACTATACAATTGAGTTTAGAGAACCAACACTGGCAATTTTAACAAAACCTGACGATATAACTTTTACTTTTGATGGTGGAACGTTATATTTTACTGGAGATTATGAATTTGACAATGAAGAATATTTACAGTTTATGTGGGAGATCTTTGATTTCGGTGAAACAACTTTAGATGTTCCCAGAAGTGAAACAATTAGAATGACTAATACCGGTAACATTGCCTTTGACTTTAATGCTGACGTGTTCATTGGAGATAACTATTCCATTACCTCAAATAATAGTTTTACGCTTAATCCCGGAGAATTTGAAGATATCGAGGTTACTTTTCAGCCACAGTATTACGGAAGTCATATTCCTGATGCGTTAACCATTACAGATAACAGCAAAGGGAATATAGTTGGCATGGTAGAACTATTTGGAAGTGGAGTTTCGGCACCCATGGGTTCTTCAGAGCTCACATTTACACCAGGAGTAATTGAATTTGATGAGGTGAATTATGGTGGCACATCCGTAGTGAAAGATCTAATACTTGCAAATACAGGTGATGAAACTATATCAGGTACTGTGTTTTTGCAACATGGTGATCACTTTATGATTGTGGATGGGGGCGGCTCATTCACTCTTGCACCTGGAGATAATAAGACAATAAGTGTAATTTGTAGCCCAGACCATGTGGGAGATATAGCGGATTTTCTTATTGCTGACGGTGACACTGCATCTGCTTTTGCAGAATTGCGAGCTACAGGTATTGTGCCAATTCCTTTGCGAAACTACGCTCTGTTTCTGACCATCGGATTAATGACTTTCTATGTATTATTTCAGATTAGGAGAAGAAGACAAAAGTCTATTGCTCATTAGTAATTTAGTATGATTTGTCAATGAAGAATCTAATCAGATCTTGCAAAAGAAAGTTGTGATTCATAAGTTTGGTTGGTCTGGTCAAGCCATGTCATCAATACCGGTGATTACGGGCAAATAAAAATATCTGATTGTCGGCAATTAGCCCTGTAAGTTTTTAGATAATAAAAATGTAGTTTTTATATCTTAAGTCTGTCCGGATTCATCATAGAAACCACGAATGCCTCATATCCCAAGTGCCAAAGTGGTGATCCCCATATATTGTTCTGATTTAGGAGAGTTATCGGTAAAAACGGAATTGTGGCCACTAAACCACTCCTCATTTATTGGGGAGTAGGTAAACTTGATTTACCAGGAATACTCGTTGGGTCTTGCAGGCTGCTCATATTATATATTGCTGTTGGTTATTTTATTTCAACAAGACACCTTTAATGTCAATTATAGCTTCTGAATATTGCATAGTAGTCATTAATTGTTCTCCCGGGATTATTTTTTCACAAACTGGCTCGACATTTATTACGTTGAGAGTTTCAAGTTAGTGATGCTCAATATGCGCAACAGGGTTATTGGGGTAAGCACGATTTCTGTAGGTAGTGTTGCTGGCACAGTTGCTGATCCGAAGAAAATATTCCAGACTGCACTGAAAGCAAATTCTTCTGCCATCATATTATGTCATAGCCACCCGTCAGGGAATTGTCAGCCTTCTGAAAATGACAAAAACATCACCAAGAAGTGTGTGCAGGTAGGGAAATTTCTGAATTTGCCCGTGATGGATCACATCATTTTAACCAGATACGGCTACTTCAGCTTTGCCGATGAAGGTATTTGGTGAAAGAATGTATTGAAGCTGAATTTCACGAGTAAAGCGTTAACCGAGTCTTTTCTAACCCTGAGAAGATTCTTTGCCATAACTAAAAGCAGCCGTCTTTGGTAAAAACGGCTGCTTGACAAGTATGATTCTATCTTTTATCAGATAATCCTGCGGAAGCGGATAACAAAAAAAGTGATTATGAGCAGGATAGCGGGGTAAATTGCCCAGCTTGAGAGCGGGACGGGGATGGAGGCAGGAGAGCCGAAAACCACATCTCCATCAACGTTGAGCGTATAATCTCCTGTTGCGTCATTTGAAAATGAAGTGACCACTAAAATATAGCTGGTATTGGGTTCAAGAAAAACACCATCGCCTGGCAAGAAGGCAGAGTTTAGACCAGTTCCAGAGTCGTCATCTCCATACATGGCATTTGAAAACGGATCTGATGGATCAAAGGGGTCGCAGTAGATCCAAAGATATGCATCAAAATCTGAAGATTCCAGGGTGGCGACAAGATTTTCACCAATCGGTGAATAAACCTCATACACACTGTAAAACACATCGGTTCCAGTAACTGAAAGAGAAAAACCTGAACCACTGCAGGTCAGATCAACAGGTAGCCAAGGGTTAAAAAGTCGATTAAAAGTTTCTGGACCGCTTAGAGTTCCGCTTACAGAAGCTGCACGTGATTGGATAGAGAATTCGCTTTTATTGGGGGTCTTTTCCTCCGCTAAAGCCCAAAACGCAGTTAGCAATAAGCAAGAAATTAGTAAACCTGATTTTTTCATACTGATAATTTTTGAGTGAATAAATAAAATCAAAGACTTTAGCCAAGTGCGATTTAATTTAATAGTTATTTATCCGAGTATATTTACTCGGATATGTTTTCTAAATTCTTGATGTAGTTTTCCAGATGTTCTTCTGTTTTTAATAACGGTTTGGGATTGATCAGCTTTTTCAAATATAAACAATTATTTTATACAATCATCAAAAGCACTGGAAGTTTCTATAAAATGTATTCGTTTTTTAGATAATTATATAGAGGACAACTTTTGACCACACGACTTTTTGATTACATACCTGCCACTCGGTGGGTCTTTTTTATTTACCAAAAATCAGAACGATGAAAATATTTCTCAATACATTGAAGATAACCCATTTCAAGGACATTAAGACTCTTGATATCAGTTTTACCTTCAACATCGGCACTCCTGTTTTGTGCACTGCAGCACCCATAAATGATTCAGGTTGGGCGCATATCTCGTATGACCCCATCGGGGTCATATATTGATAGCTAAGCGCCAATGTCTTAAGTGTTACGGCCTCGTAGAGGCCGAATAATGAATCAATTGCCTTTGGCTGTTTCTTCTGCTATCATTTTTGGATGTACTTTTTCTTTGGCAACCA
>SKTQ01000322.1 GCA_007122505.1 Bacteroidales bacterium
GGTCAGATGCAAGGCGTCGAAAGCCGCCGACATAGTAGTCTATTTCAAGGCTTTCGCAACGAAGCAGATGGCCTGAAGTAAAAGCACCTGAAAAAAGCAAACAAATTAAGTTTATATAAGCATTTGCTCTTATTATCATTTATTCAGGCAGATACAAGAATTTGTTTGCTTTTTGTGAATAATGCAGGTTAAAATGGATAACCAATAGCAAGATTGAAAACCAGGTTGTCGCGCCGCCAGCTGCGGTCCAGCAAACGAACCGGATCAAAGAAACCCGGGCTTTCAATGCCGGGATTCACCAGCGGGAAGGCAAAGTCAAAGCGCAAAATAAAGAAGGAAGCATCAATACGTAATCCTGTTCCCACACCAATCGCAATCTGATCATAAAAAGTGTCGAACGAAAACTTTCCACCGGGTACCTCCTCATCTTCGCGCCAGCGCCAGATATTGCCTGCATCTGCAAACAAGGCTCCCTTAAACAATGAGGTGATATCAAACCTGTATTCAACATTGGCCTCAAGCTTGAACTCGCCGGTCTGATATATGTTATAGGCACCTGCTTCCTCTTCAGGTGGCATATAGGTACCGGGACCGAGAGACCGGGGATGAAAAGCACGGATACTGGTGGAGCCACCAGTCACGTATTGCTTTACATAGGGCATCACATCAGAATTACCGTAAGGAAATCCTGCACCGATGAAGAACCGTGCAGCCAAACGATGTCCTTCTACAATCCGGCGATAATACCTGGCATCTATGTCTTTGCGCGCATACTGGGCAAAACTCTGCCGGAACACACCGTAGCCTCCGTCTTCGGCAGGTGTGACACCAATTACATGCTTCATCATTAAATATGCTAAGTTTCCCGACAGGTCTAAATGGAGCATCAGAAACCAGTCGTTTTGACGCGGTTCCTTTAATCGCGAATTATAGACATAGGTGTATTGACCACCAATGACAAACTGTTCAAAAAGGCCGCGTCTGAGCAATGATCCCCCTACCAGTATGCCATCCATGTCTTTATCCAAATTACCCAAAACGAACAGGTTGAATACAACCGGATATATCCGGAATTGCGTAGCCGGATCAGCATTCCAGGTATATCCATATTGTGACGACATGGAGGTGAGGCTGAAAGCATCTGTGCGTCGCATGAAATTAACCCCGACGGCAATGTTTGTTTTTGGTGCAAGCACTTCCGGAGTTGTTTTCCATCCTGCAGGTAATAAAAAGCGGGGAAACGACAGTGTTGCGTCCAAACCCAGCTCACGGGAGCTTGCGGTTCGCTGACGTCCGACCAATGTTTCATAAGCTCCGTTTAATCCGAAAATGAAAGACTCCGCACCACCAAAAAGGTTGTGGTTGGTAAGGCTTGTATTGAATCCAGGACCGGCAAAGTGATTGGATTTTGTTACACCACGCACTTCAACCGATGTGGATCTGCGTTCGATGGGGGTAAGCAACACACGCACATCCAGAATACCCTCAAGGGGATCATCTCCCGGGCGCTCAGAAAAACGTATGTTTACAAACCGGAACGTGCCCAGACTCATAAGGTGGTTCAGTGTGCGGTCGTGATCCGTGACATCATAAAGACTGTCTTTTTTAAAAAATACGGCACGAGTGATAATGGAAGGGTCAAACTGACCCAGGGCATCGGTGAAGTACACCCCTCCCGGTAGTGACAAAGTATCTGATCTTCTTGTTCCGGAAGCCATACCGACCATATAGTCGGCATGAATGGCCGTGTTGCCGATTCTGTATCTCTTTGTCGCGGCTGGTGGTATATCGTGCCTGAACACCGTATACAGGTCAAGCTGGCGTTCTCCTGCTGCAGAATCAACCCTGAATAGAAAATGGTCGGGATGAAAAAAGAAATAGCCCTGCTTCTTCAGTTCTCTGTCGATGCGCCGTCTTTCACGCCGCAGATCTTCCAAATTGTAATACGCTCCCGGTCGTATCATACTTTCCTCCAACTGTTCATTGATGGCCTGGGCCAGGGGCATGTCGCTGTCGATGGGATATAAGGTACGTATCCGGTATGGTTTTTTGATGTGAATATGGTAATCTATGGCCACTGTTCTTCTTGTGCTGTCAAGGGTATGGTTTACCAGGGGGTCAAAATAGCCAAGGTTAAAAAGTCTGTTGTTTAGCAACCTAAGATTCCGGTCGATATATGCATCATCAAATAAAACGGGTTCTTCTCCGAGTCGGTTTCTCATCCAGTGCCTGACTCCCCTGCCGGTAGGCTCACCAGAAACCTGGTACATCCACATTCGCGGTCGCGATTTAAAAAATGTACTATTGGGAACAGGCCTCAAAACACGCTTCAGTTCACGCTCTACGCTTCTGTCGTCTTTAAAAGCTTCTTCTTTGTTGATGTGAACGCGATGCTCCTTAAGCAACATTTCATCTTCCGGCAACTTTCGCAGCCCGGTACAAGCCTGCGAAACCATTAAGATCACACCAAGAAGTACAATCCAGAAATAATGTTTATATGTGTCCGGCCTCTTCATCAATCAAAATAAAAAACTTAATAAAATTTTGTTTTACAATGTTTTACGCTCATTGCTGTGAGCATTTTGCCTCATTCAGATTCATTTCTGTTTGTCGGATCCGGATCAGCAGGCTCTTGTGGGAGAATAATAACCTCTTCTTCCTTTTTCATAAAGAGCTCCCGGAAAGAATTGAATGTTTGTCTGAATGTTACAGACATCCCTGTTTCAATCAATTCACTTTCAAACACATCCTGGAATCTTCGCTCACGGAAAACCTTTAATGTAAACCTTCCTGCCGGATCCAGAAGATACTCAACGATAACGTCACCGGCAAGATCTGCAGGATTTATTTGCCGCCTTGTTTCGTCTTCCAGCTCTATATGTCCTCCGGCCGTTATTCTCAACCGCTGATCCAGAAAGTCGCGGGAAATCTCCATTTGTAATTCTGTTCGGCCTACCATTTGGCCATCTTCATATTGCTCAAAAGATTCCAGATCAAAACTGATATCAATTCCCCTGATATACCTGTCCGATAAACGATTCAGTTGGTCAGACAACAAGCGGCTGGCACTGCTTCGCGCGGTGGCCGAGATACCCGGACCACCTCCTGTAACCGCTGCCAGGGGATCATCCTGGATAAAGTTGCCGATGATCAGCAAAGCGAAAACCTGTTTGTTCAGCTCCGACTCGGTTTCATTCAGTTCATTCAGACGGGCATTCAGACGACCTTCCATGGCACCGCGATGTTCAGGAGGCAAAGCGATCTCAAAACTGATCTCAGGTTGCATCAAATCACCCTTCATTTTTAGGAACACATCGAATGGGTAAATTCTCCGAAAAGCCGTTTCCTGTTGCCCTCCTGCAGGCGCATGGGATGCCATCAACTCCCTTACGGAAGTGCGCACGGTATATTTTGCCGTTATGTCAACCCGCGCATCCAGTGGATCACCTGTCCATACGATGTTGCTTCCACGCTCTATTTGGAAACTTCGACTTCTCACATCAAAAAAGGTCATCTGGTAGTTTCCCTGAGTAATCTCATAGCGTCCGGCCAGACTGATACGCCCGCCTGGATCAATACCATAGCTGATAAGCCCGCCACCCCTGACCTCCAGTATATCACCCGCCATTTCATCAATCAGAATGCGAACCTCCGTCTGCGGATCAATTTCTATATTGACACTTAGATCCAGATTGTCAAATACCGACATCATCGGCTCCGGTTCGTAAGGTCTTAGGATAAGATCAGCAAAAATATCATCATAGATACTGATAAATTCCACAACACCCTCATCACCTATGGCTTCAGGTGCAACCTGTGGCGGAATCAGTGAAAATGTTGAGCCTTGGTTTAACTTTATTCCACCATCAATCACCGGTCTTTGCATGTCACCAAACATGCGCAACCGGGTATCGATAAGCAAACGCCCGAAAAACAGTTCGTTGGCCCCGCGGGGAATGTCAAACAAGAGGAAGTTGTCTGAAGTCAGACTGAGGTCAAATCGGATGTCAGACAAACCATGTATGGATAATGATCCGTCCAGGGTGGCAGCACGGTCACTTCGGTCGCGCAGACTAAAGTCGCTGAAATGGATCTGGCCCTTGTCAAAAATAATGGTTTCATCAGGTATGGAATACCTGGTATGCAAAAAGGCTACGTCAAAGGCCACTTCATCGAAAACCAATGAACCCTGCAAGTCGGGCCCGGAAGGATTTCCGACCGCTCTTAAAGACCCTGAAATATTGCCCTCCATATCGGCAAGTTGCTCAAAAGTGAGGGCTTCCAGGGTGGTAAGCTCCAGGTTATCGATTGTCATCACCATATCTATATGGTCAGGATCGCCCTGGCGGTAAAACCCTGATATATCAAGGCGGTTACCATATCCCCGCAAACCGGCTTCCACGTCAAACAACCCCGGCTCTGCCATGTTTACGATCACTGATGCATCTCCAATGATATTGCCTTGGAAGCCCAGTCTTTCAATGTGTAAATCAGAAGTAAAAACCGGTGCCGTAAAAAGATCCCTGAAAACAACGGACCCCTCAAAAATACCCTCAACCAGGGGCTCCCCGCCAACCAGGTCAAACAATCCAAGGTCAATCTGTTTCATATGCAACTCAAGGGGTGAGTCAGCCTGATCAAAATTGGTGCTCACAATGGCAATTTCTTTATCGTCGGATGACAATCGCAGATTTCGGGAAAGGATATTGTCTTTGAGAAAGCGAATTTCATTATCATCCGGTACCGTCCAGCTCTGTCGGTTGATCACAAGTTCAGGCTCCAGCCGAATCATTGAATAATCTGCCGTTTGTTCCATTTTTCCTGAAACGCCAAGCCAGGAGCGGGCATCCCTGTCATCAAAACCAAAATCAAAAGAAAGGACCTCATCCCGGATATTGGCGTTAGCCATAATATTTTTAAACACCAGATCATGGCTGTCCAGAGAAGGCAAACTCACTTTCACATCCATCTGCCTGCGATCTGAATTCACCTGAACCTGCAGGTCATTTACATGCCAACCGGAAAAGACAAGATCGGGAATAAGAGCATCAACAAACAACAACCTGCTTTCATTATCAAAACCTGCTTCTATACTGAAACTTTGATAAGAAGTGAGCTGTGGAATCACAACCCTGTAGATGTAAGGCGATGGATTAACCTCCAATGACAATGTAAAAGACCTGAGGATTGAATCAGGTTTTGCCGTTGGTTCCGTATCTTCAAAATAGCCATAAAAATGATCAGACAAAACCGCGGGAATATCCACGGGAGAAATGTTTCCACGATACCGGCCAGTGACAATGGGTGAAAAAATGTCCACCGAATAAGCATCACGATTGGTAGCCATGGTCAACTGCAAGGTATCTAAACTAAACACCTCCCTGTCAAGCAACAGGTTTGTATCGTAGAGTCCCAGCACTCCATCCGGGAAAGCGGGGTCTTTAAAACGAAGATTGGCCGACATGTTGGTTTGTATGGCAATGAGGTCATCGGTAAAGCCCAGCTCTTTCAGATTAATATGATCCAGTCTCAAATTAAGCCCCAGCTTGGGGTCCTCCCGGGCATATTCCGCTTCACCTTCAATATTCAGTAACAAATGCTGATCAGAATATTCCATAAACAGGTCGGCAAGGCCTCCGGATGCAGTCAAATGCATTTCCAGTCCTTTGTAATGATAGTGATTGAACCACAAGGAGTCTATGAAGACATCCACAGACAAATCCATATTTGTATAATCAAAACCCTCCCCATGAAAATCTATTTGAGCCCTTACATCTTTCACGATTTCTTCTGTTCCTGCAAAAGACAGTGGATCGTTGGCAAGCATGGACAAATGGCCGTTCCACAGCGGTTCTTTGTCTTTAACATCATGATAATGAAACCGCCCGGCCAGGTAAAGCCCTTCCATATCCAGGATTGCCTCTGCATCAAAATGTTGTGGCTGCCCTGAAAAGGATGCTTTCAGGGAAAACAATTCCGGAAAATTATGGACATCCAAACCTGTGTCACCGGGTATATACGCCATAAGCCTGGGAATATAACCATTAACATAGATCTCGGGAAAAGTAAGATTAAGCCTTTCCATATCTACAGGATTGCTTAGCTTGCCCGCAGTGGAAAGAGAAAAGCTTCCGGGGATATCCGCATGAAGGGTATCCAGTATCAGGTCATCAAGTGGTCCGGATGCACGCAGGATAAAATCAATGGCCGGGGCATCTTTGCCGGGGAACAACATAGCTGCTTCTTCCCACCAGAATTGCAGATCTGGTCCTATACGACCGGTACGCACATCCAAAACAAGGTTATGGTGCGCCGCGATTGGCATTTCAAACTGAAGCAGGGGTATGCTGGTAAACAGATCCCCCCTGATCATTGATTCTGTTGTTTCCAATGAGAGGTCCTCAATGCGGGTTTCTTTACCAATGGCTATATCGGCCGATACATGCTGAATGTGAAAACCATCCAGGTTGCCGTTTTTGAGCTCTCTGAGTGAAACCGATAATGAATCGGGTGCATACCACAGATGCTCTGCATCCAGCGCGCTGAAAAAATAATCTTGCTCAGGCAAGAAGGCTTCCAGATTTTCAGCCCTCAGTTTTTCGAGGCCGAAGTGCATCTTTTCAAGGTCAGTGATATGGGGCTTTAAATCGAGCACGGAAATTTTTGTACTGAATGAGAAGCCGTTTTTGTCCTGGTATTTTACCACCATGTTCTCTGTCAGCAAACGGCTAATTCCCACCTGGGGCGGCACTGATGGAGGTTTGTCATCGGGAGGGGGTGAAGGCCGGGTACCCTCAACCATCAGAATGGAAACCAAGACCCTGTCAAAATGGGTATCTCCGAGGTAGTATGAGTTTCCTGAGACATCCAACGTATCCACTGTGGTTGCAAAGTTTCCCAGGCTTAAGCTGATGTCGGTACCGTTAAAATGATCTGAAAACCGAAATCTGATGTTCTGCAAACGGAGTTTGCCAGCCTTAAAACTCCATGCCGGGGAAGTTTCATAATCAGGGTCAGTGGCATTCACTGAAAAATTGTTGTTCTGCTTAACGGACGGTGAGACATTGGCCTGTTCGGATGTATTATTATTTAATGAATATGAATCAGGAAATCCGTCCCGGCTGTTTTCATGAATATGATTGTTGTTAGTGGTTGCAGACCGAATCAGTTTGTCATAATTAAACAGGGTATCCTCTTGATGACGTATCATATTCAGGTTAGCATCACGGATCCGGATATTCCTCACATGAATGGTATTTTTTCTCAGCGCAGGAAGGTTCACGTTTAACCGTAAGTCACCTATGTAAGCCAGTGTGTCACCCTGATGATCCTCAGCATATAGCCCCCGCAAGTGAAAGTCGCCAGACCAGCGGATACCGATTCTTTCTATTGAAACCTCCGTGCCGGTTCGATTGGAAATCATCTGCACCACTTTCCCGGCTATCAAGCTCTGGATATAAGGAAACTGCAAAGCACTGAACACTATAATAACAAAAACAAAAAGGGATAGCAGCAGAAGGTATAACCATCTGAGCAAAAGAGCCTTAAGTTTTCTTCGGGGTTTCATTCGCCAGGACAAATTTTTCTAATTACGGACGCACAACCGGGCACGCGCAACTAATTTTTATTCTCAAATCAAAGAAATCAGATAATCAAACCCGAAATTACAAAAAAAGCCGGAGATCGGCTCCGGCTGTATTTGTTGAATCCTCGGATAATTAAAACACAATCAACACTTGAAAAACGTTGGTGAAATATGTCTTATTGTAATGGAATGGCAGATTAATGAGTGCCACGCATAGCCATGATATCCCGGTCGAAAACATAAAGACCATGCCCATGATCACCGATGATCTCAAGTCTGTCAATGATACGTTGTACAGAATCTTCTTCTTCTCTTTGCTCTTCAACAAACCACTGAATCCAGTTATTTGTGGCATAATCCTTTTCATCCAGGGCCAGGGCAACAATATCGTTGATGGCTCCGGAAACCATTTGTTCATGCTCAAGTGAAGCTTCAAAAGCCGCTTTGATACCCGGAAAGTCTTTCGGAGGTTCTTCCACAACGGGTACAATGGCATGACCGCCTCTTTCGTTTATGTAACGGATGAACTTCATCATGTGCTCGCGTTCTTCTTCAGACTGGGCATAAAACCATTCGGCAATTCCTTCAAATCCCTGGTTTTCTACCCATGATGCCATTGCCAGATAAAGATGGGATGCATACGCTTCTTTTTTAACCTGTTCATTCAGGGTCTTCAACATTTTTTCTGTTAACATAGCTTTTCTTTTAAAAAGTTAATACTGTTCCGAAAAGTTAACAACAGAATATTTTATTTGTTTAATCAAAATTAAACTTTAAAAAAACCATGAAATTGGATATAATCTATTGCACCTGAATCCTTTCACATACATTGATAAATTTTCTATCTTTACAATCACAAAAATAAATGCTCCATGGAAGTAAAAGACCCAGTAATCTGTACCTGTAATGAAATCAGGCAAAGTGAGATTGAACAAGCCATCCGTGAAAAAGGATTAAAGACCATTGAGGAAGTTGGCGATGAAACCACTGCCGGAACTGTTTGCGGAGGCTGTGTGGATGAGATCTACCTGCTGCTCGAAAAAATCAACGGAAAGGTTGATCTTTAAACATCACCCTGTTTCATATATTTAAAAATTGACCGGCAGGATTAAATACTCCTGCGATCTTCCCTGGAGATGTTTTTGTTGCTTCCTTTTGCATACATCAAAAATCCGTTTCAGCCAAACAACCAAACCATGAGAACAAATTATTTTCGCCTGATTGCCTGCATACTTATTGTCTTTGCCATTACTATTGGCAATGGTATGCCGGTGCAGGCACAAAACCAGGAATCGGCAGGAACCTTTCAATTGACGGATAAGGCAGCTCTGGGTTCGTTTATTGACGGCCTGATAGAGGCTTACATGAAGGAGCAAAAAGCTGCAGCGGCTGTGGTTTCCGTAGTTCACAGGGGAGAAATCCTGTATCAGCAGGGCTATGGCTATGCCGACATTGAAAACCGTATCCCGGCAGATCCTCAAAATACACTGTTCAGGATAGGGTCCATCTCCAAGCTGTTTCTCTGGGTCGCGGTATTGCAACAGGTTGAGCTGGGAAACCTGGACCTGGATACTGACATCAACCAGTACATTACTGCCTTCCGCATTCCCGACACATTTGATGACCCAATTACCTTGCGAAGCCTTATGTCGCACACCCCCGGCTTTGAAGATGTTTTGCTGCATTTGTTTAAACGTGAAGGAGATGATGTGGATCCGCTGGAAGAAATTCTCAGGAAACAAATGCCCCGCAGGGTAAGGCCTCCAATGCAGGAAGCAGCATACAGCAACCATGGCACCGGACTGGCGCAATACCTTGTTGAGCTTGTCAGTGGCATGCCCTTTGAAACCTATGTGGAGCAACAGATTTTAGCACCCCTGGGCATGAATGCCACTACTTTCCGTCAACCTTTGCCACCGCACTTGCGTGAACGTATGGCCAAAGGATACGCCTGGCAGGATGGGATGTTTGAAGAAAAATTGTTCGAAATTGTTCCCATGACCGGCGCCGGTGGCGCATCTTCTACCGCAGCTGATATGACCGTATTCATGAACGCGCTCATGAACCAAACACGCCATGATACCATCAGCCTGCTGGATTCTGCAACCTATGCCATCATGAAAAAACCTGTGCTTGTGCATGCAAGACATATGAATCCGGCCCTGCACGGGTTCCTGGACCTCAGCCCGGCACACCTTGGAATCATCGGTCATGCAGGAAACACTTTTGTTTTTCACTCGCTGCTGGCCATGTTTCCGGACCACGATACCGGTGTGTTCTTGTCCTTTAGCGGTCAGAGTGCCGCCGCAGCCTATATTAGGATCATTGAGCATTTTAGCAACCGTTTCTTTCCACAGCCCGAAACAAGCCCGGCCACTATCGAACTGGATAAAGCTTATCTGAAAGGTTTTACAGGTAATTACATGCTGAACCGGCGGCCACATTCTTCCATGCTGAAAATCGTCGGCTACCTGAACACAATAAGCGTCGATATAGACGACAACAATTTAATTTTCACAGACTTTATGGGAGGGAAACACCTGATTTTCCCGATCGACAGCACTACATTCCACATCGAATCCAACAATACATTTGTAGGCTTTTACCGTCCGGAAGGCAAAAAGGCACAAAAAATATTTTTAAGTAACTTCCCCATTATGGCGGGTGAAAGAGCAACCGGGTTAAGAAACATGAACCTGCACCTGTTCCTTTTTCTGATTACTCTTTTTTGCATGCTGTATATCCTGATTGTTTGGCCCTGGCTTTACTTTGCCCGCAAATTGTATGAGAAAAAACCCCGCACACGACATGCATTACCCCTGTCATCAAGAGCTGCCGGCTGGATCAGTGCGTTTTTCCTGCTGTTATTTTTGTTGTTGTTTGCAATGGGAACAGGGAAAGGCGTAGAAATTGTATATGCAATTCCATCGTCCATAAAAATCGGCCTGTTCTTCCCCATAGCCGCCATTCTATTTATTTTGATCATGATGTGGCATAGCATCTATATTTGGAAAACACCCAACATAAAAAATATCAGCAGATTGTTCTATAACCTGGCTACACTGGTATTTTTTCTTAGCATCCTCCAGTTGTATTATTTCCATTTACTGGGATGGCGTTTTTGATCATTGAAAGCTTTGGGAAATGATGATTGCATTTCCCAGTCAGCAAAAAAAACCAGGCAATATGTTCAGAAGAAAAGAATATTGGTCCGAAAGCACACCCAAAACGGTGAAGATATATAATCAACATCGTGTTGCAAAGGCATTTTTTTTGCCTGCACTATGGATGATGATAATCATCATGTATGCATGCGGTCAAACAGATAAAGAAGAAGAATGGCCTGACCAGCGTTTGCAGCGCTGGCTGACTTATTATGACCTCAGTTTGGATGAATTTGAAAAAGTGGGCAGGTTTGAACGGTCATACAAGGTGGAGCACCCATATGAACCGCTGACGGACAACCTTTTCGCCTCGCTGTATATATATTCTGCAGACTCTCTTTTAGCTATTGATCTCGACAGTTATCACAGTGTGCTGGAAGTAAAAGATGATGGAACATTGTTTTATGCAGGCAGAGAACCGGATATGGAGGTGGGACTTATAGACTTTGAAAAAGGCCTGAGAAAAAGAATACTCTTTTGCGGTCCGATATGCATGTTTGAAGAAGCGACATTTCATCCCGACGGCAGAATTGTTGTTGCCGGATTTTCTGAAAATGACGCTGGCTACAAACCTGCATTGTGGTTTGTGGATCAGAAAAATTCCGCCGTCACTTTTTATCAGGCAAAAAAACCATTCCCGACGAAAAAAATCAGATACATCTCCGACAAACGGCTCAGTCACATCGAATTTTGGTTTGATCATATTGATTTTATTGATCAGCCCGATATTCCATTGTGATCCTTTTGTTATACCTTTGCCCCCGGTTTCATTTTATTTGGGGTTTTGTTTTTATGATGATCCGCATATTTTCACTCCGCATAATTCTTATTTGTATTTTTCTGTTGCTACAGGCAAACTGCCTGAAAGCTTTAAACAGCCAACGTAAAGAGCTGACAGCTGTGCGTACCCCGACTCCGCCTCAGATCGACGGCACCATGCGCGACCCAGCCTGGGAAAAAGCAAATGTAGCTTCAGGTTTTTACCAATATGAACCCCACAATGACCGTCCGGCAAGCTTTGGCACACAGGTTAGGATTCTGTATGACGATGAAGCAATCTACATCGCGGCAAAGATGTTTGACAGCAGGCCCGACAGTATCCTAAAGGAATTGGGCTTACGTAACTCCGGAGATAATTTGAACGCTGACCGGTTTTACATCGATATCAACCCTTTCGATGACGGCATCTCCGGGTTTCGCTTTCAGTTATCGGCATCAGGTGTTCAGACAGATGCCAATTTATCAGGACGTGGAAGGCATGGCGACCTGAACTGGGATGCGGTGTGGATCAGTGCTGTTAGCATCACGGATGAAGGTTGGATAGCGGAGTTTAAGATTCCTTATGCAGCCCTGCGATTTCCGAGAGGGGATATTCAGGAGTGGGGTATCAATTTTTGGAGGGAAATCCGCAGGACCAGGGAGACCTCAAGCTGGAATTATGTTGACCGGCGTATTGGCGAAAACATGGCTTACATGGGCAAACTCACCGGCTTGAGAGGTATCACTCCCCCGGTAAGACTGGCGTTCTATCCATACCTGTCCAATTACCTGGAAAAAAACGGCTTTGACCGCGGTTGGGCAAATTCCTTTAACGGTGGCATCGACCTCAAGTACGGTATCAGTCATAGTTTCACCATGGATATGACCCTCATCCCCGACTTTGGCCAGGTGCAGTCGGATGCAAAAGTGTTGAACCTTACACCATATGAAATTAAGTACGATGAGAACAGGCAGTTCTTTACAGAAGGCATTGAATTATTTGAAAGGGCAGACCTTTTTTACTCGAGGCGCATTGGCGACAGGCCGCGAAGCTACTCTAAAGCTGTTCAGGAACTGGGAAACGATGAGATCATCCGCGAGAATCCGCTGGAAACACGTCTGATCAATGCTACCAAACTATCAGGCCGGACCTCCGGCGGTCTTGGTCTGGGATTCTTTAATGCCATGACCGCAGCCAGCCAAGCCGTTTTGAAAGACACCATCACCGGTGAAATCAGGGAAATCACCACACAGCCTTTTACAAACTACAACCTCGTTGTGCTGGATCAAAGCCTTCCCAACAACTCCTTCGTAAGCCTGATCAATACCAATGTGGCCGGCTCGGCAGAAGGATATACCGCCAATGTTACAGGTACCGAATTCAGACTGCTGGATCGCAGCAACATGTTTCGCATCAGTGGATCAGGGGCCCTCAGCCAGCAATACTATAGCAAAAGCAGCAATGAATTTGGATATAAATACAATATGCAAGTGGGCAAAGTGGGCGGAAACTGGCGTTACCACTACAGCCGCAATGTAATCAGCGACACCTATAACCAGAACGATATGGGTTTTTTGAGGCGAAACAATCAAATGAACGACGGTTTTACCTTAAGCTACAATATTTTTGACCCGTTCTGGAGATTCTGGCGTCTGACCAATTCATTCAGCATCAATTACGCCCGTTTGTATGAACCCAGGAGATTTACCTCCCTGGAATTGAGCCACAATATGATGGTGCTGTTTGACACCCGTTTTCACATCAGTCTCAACACGCGTTATCAACCAAGGGGCGAACGTGACTTTTTTGAACCCCGTGTACCCGGCAGATACTTCAGAATTGATGAAGCATTCAGCATGCATATGACCTATTCGTCTGATTACAGGAGGCGGTTGTTTTTCGATGGCAGTTTTCAGTTTTCCAGGTCTCATACTGCCGAAAAGCAGGATATCTTTGGTTTGATGATCAGGCCAACGGTGAGGGTCAGCGACCGTCTAAACACCTCCTACGGAATTACATACAATGAACGGATCAACGATATTGGCTATGTATCCCATAGTCATGCAGACTCCATCTTTTTTGGCCGGCGGCAGTCACCAACGATCACCAATACATTGCGAACCACCTTTATATTTACCAATAACCTTTCTTTGGATTTTAACCTCAGGCATTACTGGTCAAGGGTGGAATATGACGGCCAATACTATCTGCTCACGCAGGATGGCAGGCTTGATCCGCTGGACCGGGACCTGGAAGCCCGCGACATTAACTACAATGCTTTTACCATCGACTTCCTGGTTACATGGCATTTTGCACCCGGCAGCCAGATGACCGTGGGTTGGAAAAATGTGATCGACCACAGAGAAGATCAAACCTATCCGGGTTATTTTGATAATTTTCGGGAAATGCTTGGTCACCCGCAAATCAACAGCTTATCGCTCAGAATACTGTATTATCTGGATTTTCAGTCGGTTCGGCGGCTGAACCGGCAAATTTTTCAGGGTTAAGCTAAAAAGTATTTTTTTAAGTTCCGAATCACATTTATCTCATAAACATGATCTTCAAATCAAAATACAAAGCCTGGATCATTGCTTTTATGCTCATTTCAAAAATACTTGTCATAACCATGTTGATCCTATTGTGTACCTCATCTGCCGACAGTGAAAAATATGTTTTGGAAAACATTCACGGGCGTACCAGTATCCGGAATTATACCGGCGATCCGGTTCCCGATGAAAAAATCAGGGAACTGCTGAAAGCTGCCATGGCTGCCCCTTCTTCAAGAAATATCCAACCCTGGCTGTTTTATGTTGTTAAAGACAGGGAAAAGCTCGACCGGTTAGCCGAGGGCCTTCCCTATGCAAAAATGCTTGGTCAGGCACAGGTGGCTATCGTGGTTTGTGGCGATACGCAAAAAGGGAATCCCAATGAAGAACAAAAAATGAACTGGGTGATGGACTGCAGTGCGGCCACTCAAAATTTGCTACTGGCGGCACATGCATTAGGCCTTGGTGCCGTTTGGACAGGTGTATATCCCTACGAAGAAAGGATTTACGTTGTACGAGAAACCTTGGAAATCCCCGAACATGTAATTCCACTTAATGTAATACCCATCGGATATCCCGCTGAGAATCCCAAACCAAAAAACAAGTGGAATCCGGAAAATATCGTTTCGGGCTTTTGACAACAAACCTGTCGCATCTTTCATGGATCATCACAGGTAAAAAAGCCTGAATGACCACTCATTTGTTGTTGCACTTCTTGAAAGAAGATGATCATCATGCACAATACGAGACAGATGAAAACCATTGATTGACAACCCTGAATATAATGACAACTGCCATACAACCTGTGGTTAGCCTGTCAATCATGGGTAAAGAAATATTTTTCAAAAACTTTGTTATAATAAAAATAGTTCGTACTTTTGCAGGCCTGTAATTCAAGGAAAAATCAAGAAGAAAAGACTAAAAAAATTTAAAAAGATGTACTTAAATCCGGAAATTAAGAAGAATATTTTCAAGGAATATGGCGGCGGGGACTCCGATACCGGCTCTCCGGAAAGCCAGGTGGCGTTGTTTACCCATCGTATCAAGCACTTGACAAATCATTTGAAAACCAACAAAAAGGACATAAATACACGTCGCTCACTGGTTTTATTGGTAGGAAAGAGGAGAAAACTGCTCAATTATCTGAAGAACAACGACATTGAACGTTACAGAGCGATTATCAAAAAACTGAACCTTAGAAAGTAAGGTTACCAACAAAAAGGCAGGCAATTACTCGTTAATTGCCTGTTTTTTTATCTAAACATATAAATGTTTCATATATTTAAGAAGAAAGAAAAGAAGATGAGTAAACAAATTGGTATTCAGAAGAGTATTGACTTAGGTGATGGAAAGATCATCACATTGGAAACAGGAAAACTTGCCAAGCAGGCAGATGGAGCAGTGGTATTGCGCATGGGTGATACCATGTTACTGGCCACTGTAGTAGCAAAAACAGAGGTAAAAGAGGGACAATCTTTTTTGCCGTTATCAGTTGATTATCAGGAAAAATATGCAGCCGCCGGCCGTTTTCCCGGGGGTTTTTTCAAACGCGAAGCACGTCCATCGGAATATGAAATACTGGTTTCGAGACTCGTGGACAGGGCTCTGCGCCCAATGTTCCCCGACAACTATCAGGCAGAAACCCAGATATTGATTTCCCTGATTTCCGCCGGGAAAGACACCTTACCCGATGCATTGGCAGGACTGGCAGCCTCGGCGGCCATCTGTGTATCCGACATTCCATTTAACGGACCGATCTCCGAAGTAAGGGTGGCCCGAATAAACGGGGATTTTGTTGTGAACCCGGGAATGAAAGAGCTGGCCGATGCCGATATCGACGTCATCGTGGCCGGAACAATGGAAAACATTGTAATGGTAGAAGGCGAATTAAAAGAAATTTCTGAAAAAGAATTGCTCGACGCCATTAAAAAAGCCCATGAGGTCATCAAATTACAATGTCGCGTGCAATCGGAGCTGGCCGCAGAAGTGGCTAAATCAAGCCCCAAAAGGGAATATCCGCCGCAGGATTCGGACGAAGAGCTGTTGGCAAACATGCAAAATGCTTTGTATGACAAACTCTATGACATTGCCAGCCAGTGCATCAACGACAAGCATTTGCGCAGGGAAACCTTTGACAATGTGCTGACCGAATATCAGGAAGGCCTTTCCGAAGAAGAACTGGAAGAAAAAGGAGACCTTGTCAAAAACTATTTTGGAGACATCCAGAAAAAGGCCATCAGGAACTTTGTGCTGGATAAGCAGATCAGGCTCGATGGCAGAAAGCCCGATGAAATTCGCGATATCTGGTCGGAAGTGGACTATCTGCCGGCAGCACACGGATCTGCCATATTTACCCGGGGCGAAACCCAGTCACTTACAACCGTAACCCTTGGTACCAAACTGGATGAACAAACCATCGACGGTGCGGTGATAGAAGGGAAAAGCAAATTCCTGCTGCACTATAACTTCCCGCCTTTTTCAACGGGGGAGGTAAAAATGATGCGTTTTACAAGCCGCAGGGAAATTGGCCATGGAAACCTGGCCATGCGGGCACTGAAACCTGTGCTTCCCAACGGCAACGACAACCCCTATACCATCAGGGTTGTATCAGATATCCTGGAATCAAACGGATCATCATCGATGGCAACCGTTTGTGCCGGTACGCTGGCATTGATGGATGCCGGGGTAAAAATATCAAAACCCGTATCCGGTATTGCCATGGGTATGATCGCTGACACCAAAACAGGAAAATACGCCATTCTGTCAGATATCCTTGGCGATGAAGACCACCTTGGTGATATGGACTTTAAAGTAACAGGTACCGTTGACGGTATTACTGCCTGCCAGATGGACATCAAAATTGACGGCCTTCGTTACGAAGTGCTGGAAGAAGCGCTCGCACAGGCACGTGAAGGCAGGCTCCATATCCTCAGAGAGATGGAGAAAACCGTTTCCGCTCCAAGGGAAGATTACAAACCACATGTGCCCAGGATCATTAAACTGACCGTACCCAAAGAATTCATCGGCGCCATTATCGGGCCGGGTGGAAAAGTGATACAGGAGCTGCAGAAGGAAAGCGGTGCAACCATTGTTATTGAAGAAGTCGGAGATTACGGCGTTGTGGATATCGTTTCTGAAAACAAAGAATCCATCGACTTTGTCGTGCAAAAAATCAAAGGTATCATTGCCGTCCCGGAAATTGGACAGGTATATGAAGGAAAGATCAAGAGTATTGTACCTTTCGGTATGTTTGTAGAAATCTTACCCGGTAAGGAAGGCCTCCTGCACATCAGTGAGATAGAGTGGAGAAGGCTTGACACCGTGGAAGACAGCGGGTTTAAGGTGGGCGACGAGATAGAAGTAAAATTGCTCGACGTGGACAAAAAAACCGGTAAGCTGAAACTTTCCAGGAAAGCACTGCTTCCCCGCGACAACAAAGATCGCCGGTTCTAATGTATTCCGTGATGGGTCATCAAACGGATGACCCATCACGGAATGCAACCCTGCAAGTGACTTTTGCGTATCTATGTATATAGCCACTCCTTGTCAACCTTATCTATATGAGACAACTTAAAATTGTTAAGCAGGTTACAAACAGGGATACTGCGTCACTGGACAAGTACCTGCAGGAAATAGCAAAGGTTGGCCTCATCTCGGCAGAGGAAGAGGTGAAGCTCGCGCAGCGCATCAAAAAAGGCGATAAAGTTGCCCTTGAAAAACTGTGCAAAGCCAACCTCCGGTTCGTGGTTTCTGTTTCCAAGCAGTACCAAAATCAAGGACTCAGCCTGCCCGACCTGATCAATGAAGGCAATATGGGCTTGATGAAAGCCGCCGAGCGTTTTGACGAAACAAAAGGTTTCAAATTTATCTCCTATGCCGTTTGGTGGATCAGGCAATCCATTTTGCAGGCACTCGCCGAACAGGCACGTATTGTCAGGTTACCCCTAAACAAAATCGGCACCATCAATAAGGTAAATAAAGCATACAGCCAACTGGAACAAAAGTTTGAGCGCGAACCAAACCCCGAAGAAATTGCGGAATTGCTGGATATTACCATCGAAGATGTCAAAGACGCCCTCAAGCACGGAGGGAGGCATCTCTCCATGGATGCGCCGCTGCTGGAAGGCGAAGAATCCGATATGTATGAGGTGATCTATAACGAAGATGACAGCAACACACCAGAAAACGGACTGCTCTACGAATCACTGAAACGGGAAATTGAACGAACCATCGCCACCTTGCCGCAAAGAGAAGCTGATGTAATTGTACATTACTTCGGGCTCAATGGTTTGTCACCTCATACGCTGGAAGAAATCGGGGAAAAACTGAACCTGACCCGGGAAAGAGCAAGACAAATCAAAGAAAGAGGTCTCCGGCATCTCAAGCAAACTTCAAAATGCAAAATCCTGAAAACCTATCTCGGTTAACGATACGCTAAACCATTATCAATCATTGCACAAACATGCAACACCTGGTAGCACCTTCACTTCTGGCAGCCAACTTTCTGAGACTTGAGCAGGATGTATTGATGGTGAACGATAGCCATGCCGACCTGTTCCATGTGGATGTGATGGACGGCCACTTTGTGCCAAACATTTCCTTCGGCTTCTCCATCATAAAACAAATTAAATCCATAGCGAGGAAACCCCTGGATGTACATCTGATGATCAGCAATCCGGATCAATACCTGAAGGCTTTTAAAGATGCCGGTGCCGACTGGCTGAGCGTTCACTACGAAACATGTCCGCACCTCCACCGCAGCATACAGCAAATCAAAGAACTGGGAATGAAAGCAGGCGTTGTGATTAATCCACACAACAATGTTGAACTGTTGCAAGGCATCCTGCCCCATGTTGATTATGTGCTGCTTATGTCAGTAAACCCCGGTTTTGGGGGCCAAAGCTTTATTGAAAGCACATACGGCAGAATCCGAACCCTCAAAGAAATGAAGAAACAACTTAACCCTGACCTGCTGATCGAAGTGGATGGTGGCGTAGATACCTTAAATGCCGCAAAACTGGTAAAAAAAGGAGCGGATATTATTGTGGCCGGAAGCGCGGTATTCCAATCCGCAAATCCCCTTGATACCATCAAAAGACTCAAGTATCTGACCTGAGATTGTTTTGTAGGTTATATCCCTGAGGACTCCTCTCTTTGTTTCCAAAATCCTTTCAATCCGCTTATAAGCAGGGCCAGCGCGCACACTGCCAAAAGCAACGATACAATCATAAAGGAAGTGTAAAGACCGGCAATTACCACTAATGGTTGAAGAAATACGGGTGAAAGAAACATTCCTAAGAAAATAAATGTATTCAGATACCCTACCAGCGTTCCGCGAATGACCGCAGGTGCCAGTTGTACCAACCATAAATTGATATTTGCCATTTGCAGACCGAAGCCTGTCCCGCATATCAATATACCAATGACCATTGCTTCATAGGAATTGCTCATGCTGATCACTGTATACCCCCCACCCACCAAAAGGTAAACCAGTGCCATGATGTACGGAAAGTCCAGCCGCTGTTTTACCCTTGAATAACTAAAAGCCATGGGTATGGCAGTGATATTCATGGCCGCTATGGCAATACCAACTTGCGTATTGCTGATGTCTTCCAAAGCACTGAGCATGAAAGGCAGCTGCACAGGTACCATGTAAAATACGGCAAAAGAGAAAAATGCAATGATATACACCCACCAGACCTGCTTTGACACGGCCCGGATCAATGTACGATCCAAAAATCGTAACCTGTCTGCAGGTTTTACACGCTCCGGTTCATACACTGATATGGCTGCCATCACCAGTACGATTAAGGAGGCTGCATAGATCAAAAAAGGAAAACGCCAGTGCATGTCAGCCAACACACCACCGGTTACAATAAACACCAACCCACCGGTAGAGGCAAAAGCTGCCTGAAAACCCATGAACTTGCTTCGTTGCCGACCCTCAAAATAATCGCCTATGAGGGTGACAATAGAAGTCATTAATGCCCCCACTGCCATCCCAAGAAAAGCCCTTCCCACCAAAACGAGGTAAATATTTGACAAATATGCCCCGCTTGTACCGGCAAATGCATACAATAACAACGAATACAACAACACCATTTTCCTGCCCGACCAATCCACGAAATAACCTGCAACCGGTGCCAACAGAGCTATGAATAATGCCGGAAGTGTAAGGATGAGCTTGCTCAACAGCTCGGCATTGGGCAAATCTGCATAGGCACGACTAATCTCAGGCAAAGCCGGTGCAATGATCGCACCCGACATCACCGTCAGCGTACTTCCAACAAGCAAGGTTGTGCGCCTTAAATAGTCGTAGGGCATATCCATAAATAATTGTTACAAACCGGAATAATCCTTTATATATTGGCCGTCTGACCAAAGCACTGCGGAATTAAGCCATGCCAAAGGTACCGATTTTTATTGACGAATAAATTCTGTATTATTTCTAAATAATTCTTAAAAGTGTTTAACTTATTATCTTTTATGTTGAACATTATATGATTTCATTTGTATATATTAATGAATTCAGCTTCTTTGATATAATCAATAATAAAGAAATCATTCTTCAAACAGAAGTTTCCAACAAAGCTGAATTTTGTCAACTGAAACTAAATAGATGTTAAACCTTTTAATATTAAGTAATCATGAAAAAATCAATCTTCACAATCATACTGGCAGCGGGATTTGGTGCTGCATCTATGGCAAGTTCGTTTTCCGGAAACACGGTTCTGACTTTTGAAACGGCACATGGCAAAACCATCCAGATAGAAGTATCCCCTGAAGCCGAAGCAAAAGAAGACACACGGGTTTTGTCTGCACCGGTTCAAGGTCATGAAGCTCACTCTCCCGGCAGTCTCATTGATCTTCAGGCTGTGATCCTGGAGCTGATCAAACCGGAAAAAGAAGATCCTACCCCATTTCACAAGGAATAAATTCAATCGTTTCTACCGGGCTGCTCCTTCAATAGGTTAACAGCTTGTAAAATTGGCGAACATCCGCCGGCTTTCGATAGTGAAAACAGGTTCACGTAAGGCCGGCGTTTTTCGTCAACCTTCCCACATCAAAGTTCCTGTTACCCTCATGCAAACATGATGTCCATTTCCCCAGTGTTATTTTGTGTAAAATAAAACTTCTTAACAAGTATTATATCAGCATAATACAAATCATTGAATACTTTAACAACTGTGGTCTGAAAAATGATGCGAATCGGATAGTTTTCGTATTTTTACAACCCTGATTCGTATATCAGGGTCGCAGCTATCAAAAAAAGCCGGGCAGATTATCCGGGTTGAAACTTCCTGATGGTCATTATGATCCTGGTTCTTTCAGAAATTTACGTTTTGAAATACAAATTGTTTGTTTCACCATTAAAATAATCAAACCATGCCATATAAGGATGACACCCCCCCTCTTTTGAAAAAGACAGTTCATAAGATTGAAAGGTACATCATCAAGTCATTGATTGCGATGATGTCTATCCTTCTTATTATTGCCACGATTGAATTAGGTTATGTTCTGGTTAAGGCAGTTATTGAAAGCGACAGTGACCACTTTATCATCAACCTGGACAACCTGATGAATGTATTCGGTGTTTTCCTGTTGGTAGTTATTGGAATTGAGCTTCTGGATACCATCAAAGTGTATTTCAAAGAGCACGTGATCCATGTGGAAGTGGTGTTACTCGTGGCCATCATAGCACTGGCACGTAAAGTGATTGTTGTTGATTTTGAAAAATACA
>SKTQ01000158.1 GCA_007122505.1 Bacteroidales bacterium
ATCATCAACCTGGGTCAGGGAACTCCGGCAAACTTCACCGTCTCATTGCTGCCAATTACAAACAATATCATTGCAACCGGAGATCCTGTCTCCTTCAGCAACATGGAAATACTCCATACGGAAACCGCGTCCATACATCTGGAATTGCAACCCTTTATGAATACCGGTGAAGAGATCACCTTTGTTCTTTCACTGGATAACGGAGGCTTTGCCTGGAACGACACCATCACCAAATACTACGGGCAACCACAGGTGGTTTTCTTTGATCCGTGTGACAATCTCGACAACTGGGACACCGAAAGTTGGGGAATCTGCACCCAGCTCTATTATTCAGAACCTTCTTCCATTGCAGACAGTCCGGGCGGCAACTATGAAAACAATGCTTATAAAACCATCACCATTGCCGAGCCATTCGACCTCAGCAATGCCAGCATCGCCTGGGTGGAATTCATGACACGCTTCGCCATCGAAACCAACTGGGACTATGTACAATTCATGTACTCGACAGATAATCAGCAAACATGGACAGCACTTGCAGGTGAATATACCTCCACCGGGGGCAACAACCAGGATCCCGGGCAACCGCTTTATCACGGTTCACAAACCAGCTGGGTGCAGGAGATTGTCGATCTTTCCCACCTTACAGGAGAAGAAGAAGTCTATTTTAAATTCCGCCTGGTGAGCGATCACATCATCAATGCCCAGGGGTTCTATTTTGATGACTTCACGCTCATGGCTCTCAGCCATGATGTGAGCTACCATTTTTTCCCACCCGGTGAAATCAGTTACTATCAGCATGAAGAGACCATTGTTGATTTCTCGG
The DNA here is from genome assembly GCA_007122505.1 of Bacteroidales bacterium. Taxonomy (GTDB): domain Bacteria; phylum Bacteroidota; class Bacteroidia; order Bacteroidales; family UBA7960; genus PUPG01. Next base: position 824 of record SKTQ01000158.1, read on the forward strand.
ATTATGTAAACTGGTCATTATCTGGAAATGTATCCCTGGAATGGGCCAACAATGAGATGATTGACATCTCATCCGTTAATGAAACAACGGTTTCCATAACAAGCAGCGATATATTCTGGACAGGCGGCGAAAACATCCTTTTCACCATTTCCGACGATTTGGCCGAACTTGACCAGGAAGTGCTTATTACCAGCGAACCAGTGCCGGCACCTGAAATCACAGGACAGGAAGAAACAGGCATCAATCCAGGACAAAGCCTGACTTTCGACCCGATGTTTATTCACGTTCAAGACGAGCATTTTGACTATCCGGAAGACTTCACCATCACGCTTCACGATGGTGACCATTACAGCATATCCGGAGGCCATACGATTGTTCCGGATGAAACATTTACAGGCTGGCTAACCATACCCGTGCTTGTGAACAATGGTTTCCACGACAGCAATATTTTTGATTTCCAGGTGCAGGTTGATGATGCACTACATCTTCCTGACCATGTACAGGAAAACATCCTCGTTTACTACCATCGGCGCAGCCATGCCGTAATCCTTGACTTTTCAAAGATTACTGAGCCCCTTGATCAGGTTTATTTTACCTTGTATGACATGCATGGAAGGGCTGTTGTTCCGGCTCAGGAAATCATGACCCGCGAACAGGTAAGTGTACCACTCACAGGTATTGATGGCGGTATATATATCGTGCAACTAAGCGGAAATATCCGCTTGCATCAGAAAATCAGTATATACTGATTTGGAGACAGCCGTTTTTCTTACATGATGATCTGCGGGGGCAGCATTCGCTGATCATTGGCAAACCTTGCAGATTTATTTCGACAGGGCATTATCCGTTTTACCTTCAAAAAGCAGCATTCACCTGCCCAGATCCATGAAAAACGTCCATTTTGCCAGCAACATATGGTTATAAAACGGACTGTCATGGAACCTGCTGTATTCGATGCGCAACCGGTTCCCCTCAAAGGGAAAATAGGACAATCCAAAAGTGTAAGCTGTCTCTTTGGTTGTTGACCATCCTTTTTCCCGGAAATGGGGAATTTCCAGTTGCTGAAACATAAAGCTGCTGCTAAGTTTCGGTGTATGTGAAAATATAAGAAATGCATATCCGCCGCGCAGGGATTTCTCCCCCAGACTGCGGCTGACAAATTCTGACTGAAAGAATATGGATGCGTGTGTCTGCATTTCCCATAATAAATGAATCCCTGCACCCCAGGCATTGAACCCCAAACCATCCTTTAAATCAACCATAAAAGGCAATTCACCGGAAGGGATATACATAAAGGCAGGATGGTTGCTTCTTTGATGGTCAAAATACCCGAATGCCCGGAATCCATAACTTACATCATCCATCCGAAAAATAAGATCGGTTGTGCCGGTCAGAATCAAAAGATCCCTGTCAAAACCGTTTTTGGCTGCTTCAACAAACACAGATGCCGTTAGCAGGTCATTGGAAGTATTAAATTTTGAAGAAAAACCATCCAATGCCAGCCCGTGATTGCTGCCAAAATAATCGGTAAAAATTCTGGGCTTCATATTGAACTGAAAATCGGCAAGGTGTAGCTGATTGGCATAGCTGATAACAGAAAACATGCGCCCGGCAGAGAATTCCAGTTTATCCGGAAAAGCTAACCATGTGGCAAAAAACTCTTCAACCTCAAGATCAATATCATAGGCGAAACCCTCTTCCTGGCGCTGGAAGGCCGGCTTATTCATAAAGCCATGCCAGACATCCGAATCGAAATGAAATGCACCAAAAAGACTGAGCCTGTTATTGACGCGAACGTCAACATCCACCATGATGGCTGCCAATCCTCCCATCCAATGATTATCAACGGCATCAAAGGCAGAAAATATCTCACCACCGATCTCAATGACATATGTACCGGGGTTATCCCACTTTGCGTCACCGCCGCTTTCTTCATCATAATGAAATGAAAATACCAAAGAACTGTAAAACAAGCATAACGGAAAAATCATCCGGCCCAACAGTGAACATTGTGCATCAATCATTTTCATAAAAAGTATTAAATTTATTTTTTGGACGAAAATGTGGATGCATAGTTTAATATTCCCACATAAGAAAAAAAGAAGCCGAAATGGTTCAATGATTTCCTTATCACCAAAAGTATTCCCTCAAATCATTCCTCTTACCGTATCATTACTGACCGGTTACAACCAGCGGCAAACCAATGATCCGTCCGCCAAATTGGCATCTGACCATGTAGAAGCCCGGTTTTATGTCATCCAGGTCAATTGTGACTTCATTTCTGCCGGCTACTGATAACTCGTGCCGCATACTTTGCAACGCCCTACCGGTGATGTCTGTAAGCTCGACCGAAAGCATTCCGGGTTCAGGTGCATGAATTGCAAGGACTACTTCTCTGGCTGCTGGATTTGGATACAAAGTGCCGGATAACATGGCTCCATCATTTCCTGTCAGATCTTCTACATCCAGGGTCACATCAGGAGCCTGCACCATTCCTCCATGCGGCATGGGCGGCAAAAGAAGAAAATGGGGATAAGACCCGTCAACATCCGGATCGGGATGAAAATCCAGAATGATCACAAACATTCCTGGAGATCCCCATCCATAATTTTTACCGAGGTCTATATGATTTTCATAAACTGTGCTTTCACTGTCATTATCCAAGTGTATTTCAACAGCAAAATGCGGTTCCGTATGCAAAAGCACACCGGAGAAATGGCCAAAATAGATTTCGGAAAGGTCAGATCCCCACCATTCGTCCCATTCAATCATCGTAGTTACCTCGTAGGCCGTTTCTGCATCAGGGTTGATGTAAGCATCAAAAAAACGCATGAGAAAACTGTCTGTATCTGTGGGTTCCGTGCTTGTTACCCGTGTAAAGAAGCTCAGTGCATACTCCTCAGGTGCTTCTGCATCAAGCTTGCCGGCCAAAATGATCTGCATACCAAATGCTTCACTATAATAATGATAGGGATAATCATTTTCGAGGATAAACTCATAAGATTCCAGCACATCTCCATTACCGGCATGGATCACATCCAGGGTATGCATCTGGTTCATCTTTACATGTATGGTGTCTGAAGTCATCCCAGTGGGAAAATCGGTTAAAAGTACTTCCCCGTTAAGGAGAACATGAATATCGGTAAGATCATTGGAAGCATTCATCAGCCGGATAAATGACCATTCATGCTCCTCTTCCATCACCTCCACATGGATGGAAGCTGTTATCCCATCCGGGTTTTCGATGTTGCCTGTAAGTACAAGGTGGCCGATAAAGGGATATACACCTGACATATACCCGTCGTATTCAGGATCACCCGGCTCCCAATTGATCTGCAACATTGTGGTATGATCAGGGTCATTGTTCAGTTCCACTTCTGCCATTTCCGGCAAGTCCAGTTCTTCTATGGGTGTGCCGAAAGGAACCTCCAGGGGTTCAAATGCCTGCACTCCGGTAACTACATGTATTTCAGGTTCCTCATAAGGCATAACAAGTCCTGTGCGGGTATTGGAGCCTTTGTAGGTACCAAACCGTATATTGGCTTCGGCCATGGGTATTCCGGTGTGGTAGACGTTGATCACCGTTGAGTCTGTGGCACTGAATGTCTGTTCATAGGACAAGGCCACAATATTGAGGATGCCATCTCCGGTAACATCCCCAAGATTGGCGCCGTTCATGAAGGTAAAGCCATCGGGGCGTAGCGGAAATCCGGGAATTTGACCGCTGCCGTCCGTTTTGAAAGCATGGATAAATCCTTTTTGGTCAACCATCATATTGCTTCCAAAGATCAGGTCAAGCTGTCCATCACCATCTATATCGGCTACTGACAAGAACCCTTCAAGCCCACCGGATTTTTCTATTGGGAAGTTGTCCAGCATTTCTCCTGCCGGATTAAAGCCGAAAAGCATTGGCATGGGAGCTTCACCGATGGGTTTGGCGGTAAAAATTTCAAAATTTCCATCGTCATTGATATCCACAACCGTAGGCGGATGATAGGTCCAGCCACCCCCGGGAACGGGCACAGGCCAGCCTTCACGATACTCTCCGTTATGTTTACGCACGTAGTACTGTGGCGCATTGCCGTGTGTGGCACCTACGATATCGAGGGTGCCATCCCCGTCAAAGTCAACAAGCAGTGGCGACTGGTAAGAAAAACCGGTTGAAGGAGCCTGCACCGGGAAGCCCGGTTTGGTCTGGCCATTGAGATCAAAGGCATAGAGGGTGCCGTTTGACGCAGAGGCGATGATCTCCTTGTTGCCGTCGCCGTCAATATCGCCGATGGAAGGTGTAAAGGCAGGAATACCGACAAGGGTCACCGGCCAGTTTTCATTCATTGGAGAGCCGTCGGCTTTTATTACATGGAGTTCATTTACCGTGCGGATGCCAAAAACGATTTCAAGCTGGCCATCGCCATCCAGATCGGCCAGCGCAGGTGCGCTCAAGATCCACTGATTGTTGTAGCTTATGGGATATCCCGGCATCACTTCACCCTGGCTGTTGAAAAGATACACACGGCCATTGTTAGGAATGCCTCCTGTGAGCTGAACAACCTCAAGGTTTCCATCACCGGTAACATCGGCAACCGAAGGCGGATAGGTGGCAGTGCCAATCAGCGTATATGACCACAGGATGTCACCATTGCCCTTAAATACATGGATCCTGTTGAAAGCCGCAACAAGTATTTCATCCACACCATCTCCGTCCATATCCGCCAGGGTGACACCCCGGAAACTTTTGAAGTTGGGATGGGCAGGTACCCTTATGGGCCACGGTTCAACCTGTCCAAAACCCTCGTTGCGAACCTCAGCGAGAGGATGATTTGTGTCAATAATTATTTCTTCGGTCAGCACGCGGCCATCCTCATCCAGATATGCCCTGACAGCAGGGTTCTGAGCATAGGCCTGAGTCAGTAAAGCAATGCTAATGATGCAAAAAAGGGTAAATCTTTTCATAATATGCAGTTTTTTGAGTGGTTAGTTTAATTGGGCTTTCAAGTTATGAAAAAAACAGATAAGGCCACCAGCTTTTTTCTGTTGTGTTAAATAAAATGGTTTTCTTTGTGAAAAAAAAATCAGTTATGGAAGGTCTTACCGGTGTATTTTTCAGTTTGTGTATTTTATTACTCTTTCTCCTGGCCGGGAAAATTCTTCGGGCCAAAGTAGTATTGTTTCAGAGAATATTTTTACCTGCTTCCATTATCGGCGGCTTCCTGGCCTTGTTGTTTGGCCCTTACCTCATTGATGTGCTTCCCGATTTTCTGTATGACACCTGGTCACAAATTCCAGGATTGCTCATCAACATTGTTTTTGCCACCCTATTCCTTGGAGTAATGATCCCGGGAATAAAAACTATGTGGGCACAGGGTGGCAGCCAGTTGTGTTTTGGCATGGTGGTGGGAAGCGGTCAGTACCTGGTGGCTCTGCTCATCACCGTTTTGCTGCTGATGCCCTTATTTGATGTGCCTCCCATATTCGGAACCATCCTGGAAATTGGTTTTGCCGGCGGACACGGAACGGCAGCAGGCATGCAGCAGGTCTTTACCGAACTGGGCTTTCCAGCCGGTGCTGCACTGGCACAAATGTCGGCCACCGTGGGTATAATTACAGCCGTGGTAGGAGGTGTTTTCTATATCAATGTTGCCATAAGAAAAGGATATTGCGTAAATCTGGACGAGACCAAGGGTATCCCGAACTACAAAAAGGTAGGGTTGATACCTGAGCGTTACCGGTTCTCCTCTTCGCGGGCTACGGTTGCCTCCGAATCGATCGAACCGCTTGCCTTTCATTTTGCCATCGTGGGCTTGGCCATCCTTATCGGATGGGTGATGCTGGCCGGCGTAAGGCAATTGCACCCGATGCTGGGCGGATTCCCGCTATTTCCTCTGGCGATGATGGGCGGCATGATCGTACAGGCGGTTTCGGCACCGTTGAAAGTGAGTCAGTACTACGACAGGCTCACTTTTGAACGTATCCTGGGATTTTCATTAGATGTGCTTGTGGTAGCAGCCATCGCCTCTATACGGCTTGATCTTTTCATCGAACACCTGTGGCCCTTCCTGATCCTGATGGCTGCAGGTATCGCATGGCTGTTCTTTGCGCTCATTTTCCTTGCCCCGCGCATGTTTCCTTACAACTGGCTTGAAAGGGGTGTTACGGAATATGGCATGCAAAGCGGTGTAACGGCCATGGGGCTACTGCTCCTTCGACTGGTTGACCCGCACTACAAAACCGATACCGCACAGGCCTTCGGTTTCAAACAAATGCTCTACGAGCCTTTCCTTGGCGGCGGCTTCATCACAGCCACCGCCCCCTTTATTGTGATAGGACTGGG
>SKTQ01000252.1 GCA_007122505.1 Bacteroidales bacterium
TCATAAAACAGCTTAAGCAGATGTTGTTCTTTCAGCATGGGTTCGAACACTTCGCGCAATTGCAGTGTAATATCGGCATCTTCGCAGGCGTAGGGTGCTGCGATCTCAACGGGTACGGTGCGCATGCTTTTTTGTGACTTCCCTTTTTTCCCGATGAGGCTTTCGATGGATACCGGACGGTAGTCCAGGTAGTTTTCTGCCAGGGCATCCATATTATGACGCATGTCGGGCTGCAGCAGGTAGTGGGCCAGCATGGTATCAAACAGCTTGCCTTTTACTTCAACCCCATATGGTTGCAGAACGTTGATGTCGAATTTCAGATTTTGCCCGGTTTTCTCTATGGTCTCATCGGCAAAAGCTTTTTGAAATCTCCCTGCCAGTTCGGTTGCCTCAGCATGGTTTTCAGGGAATGGCACGTACCAGGCGGATCCCTTTTTCAGGCAAAATGCGATGCCTACCAATTGAGCTTCGGTGCTTTCAAGGCCGGTAGTTTCGGTATCAAAACAAAACATTTTGGCCTTTTCCAGTTTTTTGACCAGATCGCTGATCTCTTTCTCGGTAGTAACGGTTTGATAATTATTTTCAGCGCTAATTTCTTTCAATCGTCGTTCGGCTTCTTCCGCAGGGTCGGCAAAGGCATTTACCTCATCAAACAACCCCATCTGGCCGGACTGTTGCACTGCCTTTTCCACGGTTTTTTCCGGGATGATCTCCTCGTCGGAAAAAACCCTCTTTGCGAAAGTTTTGAATTCCAGTTCCTCGAACAACGGCATCAAAATTTCCGGATCAGGCTCTTTTCTTTCGAAGTCCGCGATGGTTTCCTTGAGAGGAACGTCAAGCATAATGGTTGCCAAGCTTTTAGACACAAGCGCCTGTTGTGTGTGTTCCAGGAGGCTTTCCCTGCTACGCTTTTCTTTTACCTGGTCGATGTTTGCCAGCAAATTTTCCATGGAACCAAATTCACGTACCAGGTTTTTGGCTTTTTTTTCTCCGATTCCCGGCACACCCGGTATATTGTCGGACGAGTCGCCCCACAGGCCGAGAATATCTATGAGCTGTTCTGGTTTTTCGATCCCAAAGCGGTCGCAAACCTCCTTTACCCCCCATACTTCGGCATCATTTCCCCGGTGAGCGGGTTTAAGCATGAAGATGTTTTCCGACACCAGTTGGCCAAAGTCCTTGTCGGAGGTCATCATATAAACGGTATATCCTTCTTTTTCGGCTTTTTTGGCAAGGGTTCCGATGATGTCGTCGGCTTCGTAACCGTCGGCTATCAACAAAGGAATGCGGAATCCTTCGAGCAGTTGTTTGATATAAGGAAGGGATGCGGCGATATCTTCGGGCATATCTTCCCTGTTGGCTTTATAATCGGCGAAGTCTGTTTTCCGAAGCGTTGGGGCTATGGAGTCGATTGCGACTGCGATGTGGGTAGGTTTTTCTTTTTTCAGGACTTCGGTCAGTGTATTTGCAAATCCGAGTATGGCGGATGTATTTTGTCCTTTGGAGTTGATGCGCGGGTTCCGGTTGAGTGCATAGTATGCCCTGTATATAAGGGCCATGGCATCGAGCAGCAGGAGTTTCTTTTTTTCAGACATAAGGCGTTGTTTCCTGCAAAGATAAGGAATAAATCGCCTGTAGCCTGTGGGTATAAAATACAGAAGCCCGGCTTGAGTGGCCGGGCTTCTGCATCCATTAACCAAAACAACGTGAAGTGTAAAGGTAGGTATTAAAACGAAACCAATTCACTTTTATAAGTTATCAAATACCGTGCCATAAATTAAAAAAACCAGCGGTAAGCAAGCGTAAAATTTCTTCCCGGCATTGCGATGTTCCTGTCTTCAATTCTTGAAAGGTGGTCTCTGTATGTTTCATTCAGCAGATTTTCCGCGCGCAGAACGATCACATGTCTTCCTGAGAAGTCGAGCCGGTAGCCGGCCTGAGCCCCTATGAGGGTATAACCGTCGGTCACTTCTTCTTCCGGTGCTACACGGTTTTGTTTGGAAACAAGCTGCACCCTGGATCCCAGCCAGAAAGAGCCAAAGTCATATTCAGCATTGGCCATGAAGCGCAATGGTGGAATAAACGGAAGGTGGTCATCATCGTTACCGACTCGTCTGCCGTTTACGTAATCCGCTCCCAGGCCCAGGGAGAGTTTATCAGTTGGGGTGTAGTTAAATCCGATTTCTCCACCAAAAAGTCTTGCCTCATCGCCCTGGTACCTGAAGACAGGGTAACCCGATCCTTCATCGGTTTGACCGGTCGGCTGAAAGATGATGAAATTGTAAAAATGGTTGACATAACCGGCAATTTCAAACTGGAATTTATCATTCTTATAGCTCATAAAGATATCCACCCCCTGTCCGATTTCATCTCTCAGGTCGGGATCCCCGATTTCATACACACCGGCTCCCAGGTGCGGGCCATCGGCAAAAAGTTCTTCGATGGAGGGGTTTCGGTGGGAACGAGCAAACTGACCGCCAATTTCCATGCCCTGAACAGGCCTGTAGTTAAGCCCGAGGGAACTTGAATAGTTCAATGCATGTCTGGATGCGTTTATGTCAGGGAAAAGATCATTGGCAAGGGCGGCTGTGTACTGATAATCGAGCCGCAACCCTCCCTGTAATCTGAAACGGTTGGTAAGCGGCACTTCCTGGAAGGTAAATGCTGCAAAAGTGACCCTTCTTTCGCCGGGGGTAAAAGCCTCATCACCACCCACATCCATATGGTGGGCATAGAAGTTAAATCCCACGGCGCCCCTGTCGAGTGATCCTACCGGATGATGCTGAAGGGTGAGCGTAGAGCTGAACGTATATTTTTCATATTCGAGTTCCACATCTTCATCCCAGGTATTATCTTCTTCCAGTTCCATTTCTATCTCCTGCTGAAACATTCGAGATGCATTGAACCTCAGTTGTGCCCTGTCGAACAGACCTTCCCGCTGACGAAACAGGTTACCCTGGAGGCCTTGGCGTTGCATGCGGATTTCTACCTTTTCATCTTCGTCCATTGATTCGGGAATTTGAAAGTTTTGTCCGGTGAATGAGGCACTAAAGCCGCCATTGAGGTTGTCGCCGGTAAAGCCAATTCCCGCGGCGCCGTCATAGTTTGTCATGGACGTGCCGGTAATGACTCCTTCCGGGGTGTTGATATCTCCTGACTGGCGGAAGGAAAAGCGTGCTGTGGCAGCCCGGTCATTTCCTCCATAGGTGAATCTGCCGAATCCGGCTCCCATGTCATTGACAGTGGCTCCCTGCGCGGAAAGCACGCCGGATGTACCCAAATCCCAGTCTTCAGGAATATCATTGGTGATGAGGTTGATCACTCCACCCAAAGCGCTGGATCCATACAAGAGGCTTGCCGGCCCTCTTACCACCTCAACACGGCTGGCAGCAAGGGGATCAAGAGAAATGCTGTGGTCGGCAGAAGTTTCCGACACGTCCCCCATGCGCTCCCCGTTTTGCAGCACGAGGATACGGTCGCCATCAAGTCCCCGGATCACAGGGCGCGAAGGTGCGGAGCCCAGTGAGCGCATGTTTACACCAAGCTCCCTGTTTAGCATCTCACCAAAAGAAGCCTCGCTCCTGCGCTGCAATTCTTCACCGACAAAAGCCTGATCAGGCTGATAGCGAAACCCACTGCGGGTGGGCGATGCCGTAAAAACCACCTCGCGAAGGTCGATGGCTGTGGGCTGTATCTCCACATCCACCTCGATGCTGACATCTTCTTCGGCAACAAACTCCTTGTAGGTGGTTTCGAAACCCATACCCTGCACAATCAGCCGGTGCCGGCCCACCGGCAGGTTAGTCAGCAGGTAGTGCCCGGAAGCATCCGTGATGGTACCTATGCGGGTTCCTTCCACAATGATGTTGATAAATGGAATGTGTTCTCCGGTTTCGGCATTGATCACATGTCCGAAAACGTTGGCATCAGTCGCCGGCCGCTGCTGTTCAGCCGAACTTGCCTGAATTGTAAAAACAAACCCAAAAAAGAATAACGAGAAAATTATGTTTTTCATAACATTGATTTATTGATTGTGAATAGGGTTGATTTGGCGGTTGGGCATTTGAGCACAACCTTAACGGACAATACATTATATCCTTTATCCGGTAATGTTGCCTGCAAAATTCCGGGAGTGGCCACACAAGGGCGGGGGATAATTTGCCCGTTTCGGGTGATTTAATGGAGATGGGCAGCGGGCGGACCCCTAGTTGGGTTTGGTGTGCCTACAATACCTGCGAAGAAAAGCTGTGCCGGTATCGGTGTGTTTTTATTTCTGTAATGAAACAGGATTCCAAGAAACAAAAGCAGGACGACAGTCAGCCCGAGGACATGCATCAGCTGGGCGAGCACAAGATATTGGAAGTCGCTGTGCTCATGGTCCTGGAAGGGGGTTCCGGGAATCATACTGTTGGTGAAAGGGTGGGCATGTTCCACCACAATACCATGTTCGGTTATATGGTAGTGCCAGTTTGCCGACCGGTTGAAATAGAGAAGCATGACCGCCGGGATGACGATATAGATCCAAATGTTTTGCCAGTGCTTCCTATTCATAGGTGATGTTTTGTGCCGGCGAAATTATTATTTTCCTGCACACTAAACAACAACCAGGGGTAAATGTTTAGATTTTTTGGGTTTTTACGGAAGTACCCGGATACTTTTCGAATTTCACTCATTATTAACAATGCTTTTACAGATCAAACAGATTTGTAAAACCGGCAGGTTTATGTTCAAAGACGACCTCTGTTAAAAGCCGGGGCTGCCTTACACTAAGCGAGGCAGCCCCTTTCAATCAAACAATCAAACGTCAAAACGATATAATAATCTTTGCGCAATCCGGTTTAAGGTGTGATCACAATCCGCATTTCTTGTGTGCCCGGTTTCGTCATTTGGTCAAGCGGCCTGATGCTTGCCCTCATGATGTAAATACCGGGCTGTATTGCCTCATCCCAGCTAATTGATTCATAACCGCCTGTGGTGGTAATTTGTTTTCGGCTTACTTGTCTGCCGTTCAGATCAAACAAAAGTATATTGATGTCGGCAGGACCGGGGATATGGATGTCTGTATTGAATTGCCCTCGAGAGGGATTTGGATAAACGTTGATATGCGGTTCGAGGCCCGACGTTTCAACAATACTTGTTTCCATATCATACGTATAAACCTGCACAGGCTGTGCGTAAATATTTGCTGCCTGTACGTTACCCCATTCAAGGTTTTGTGCATTTTCAATTTCGATAATATCAACCACTCCTTTGGGGATGGAATTACCTTCCAAGCTGAACAACACGCCGCTTAACAAATTATCCTTGACACTCCAGGATAAGCTATACCCGGGCAATAATGCATACAAAGAGAGGTTTTTAAGGTTGTTTCCATGAATCTCAAATTGAATTCCCGACACCATGCCATCACTTTCCAGTTTTACTGTATGGGGAGACAAAATAATCCCGGCATGATCCGTTAGTATCCCCTTGTCATTGTTGTTGAACTGATTCAACCAGATATTGGTCCATGCTACCACATCCAGGATATCGATGATACCGTCACCAATTTGTCCGTTTGGATTGGGGTTAACATCAGCCGCATCAAAGATGAATACGGGTCCTTCAAGGCCGATCAGCTCCAAAGGATTCATAATAACCTGTCTGTTACCCAGCATATCATTGATATATGCGGAGATAAGATTGACATCAATGGCCGTGATCATTCCGTCGCCATCCACATCCCCAAGCTTTACCGTGTTGATGGTATAGGGATTTGGAACGCTCTTGCTGAAAACAGAGTAACCGGGTTCGTGGCAAATGCCCCTGATCGCAGGAAGGTAGGTGTAGTTCGGATTGATATCTTCCACAAGATATTCATAAATGTCCTCCAGGATAACGGGTCCATATACAAGGTGACTAACTTCTTCACCATTGACCTCTGACACTTCATATAGTCTGAATTCCCATTTTTCTGCATTAACTTCTACTGCGAGCTGTGTGGAATTGACAAAAACCTCCACGGCAGGTGGCGGACACTGCACAAATTCAACAACTATCTGATCTTCTGTTGTTTCATTTACCACAACCTCTCCATAGTAGTTGTTAAATCCTGCTACTTCAACGGTATAGTTATGTGTTCCAAAAGGCACATTTTCAAATAAATAATTTCCGGGATCGTTAACCATACCGGCCAGTGTGATAACGGCATCATCACTATCTATCCCATGGATATTGAAAAGCAGGTCCCTGTTTTTCAATGTAAAGTTTGCAGTCATTGTAATTTCATAGGGTACAGATTCGAACACATTTTCTGTCACAAAATACTGGAATTCTTCCTCACTGCTGATGATATTGCCTTGTTCGTCGGTCCAGTTTACAAATTCATAATCCGGTTCGGCATGGGCTGAGAGAAATGGTTCTCCGTTTTCTTCAGAAAGACGGGTGAATACCCCTGCTCCTTCTGCTGTTCCTCCTTGGGTTGAGAGCACATGCAACTGATATTCAGTGGCTGTGAAAACGGCAACAAGGGTTGCAGGGCCGGTTACCTTATGCGTAAATATTTGATCCTGAATGATCCACGATCCACCCAGATACTTCCAGTGTTGAAATGTATATCCCCATTCAGGTGCGGTTGCAACCTGCACGTTTTCGTTATGTATATAGGTTCCGGAGGAGCCGTCTCCATTTACATCCAACAATGCATGCACCGGAGGTGTTGGAAAATATTCATCTGTGTTACTTAGTTTTGTTTTCAGGTTGATTTCATAACCCATGTGTTGTTCAGCAAATTTTGCATAGATGGTTACCTGCTGGTCAAAATCAGGGCCTGCTATTTCGGAGGGCACAACCGGGGTAAAATAGAAGCTAAATTCTGTTACTCCATCTTCGAAATCTTCTGCTGCAAATACTATCTGGCCGCTGTTATTCTTAACCGGAAAGGCATATTCTTCATCGTAGTAGAAACCAAGCAATCTGGATTCGGTACCATTATCTGTTTCATTGGCCACCCCGGTAATTTTGATGGTGGGACTTTCGATGGTATATGCCGTATGCATTTCATTGGCCGGGTCGTTTTCAAAAAGTGCAACTTTGCCAAATTCATTGCTATATAAAAA
>SKTQ01000319.1 GCA_007122505.1 Bacteroidales bacterium
ACCTCTGTGACAATGTAATTTTCTCTTTTTTACCCGAGGCTGAAAGGAGAAAGCGTTTGCTTTCTGATCTAGAAGAATTGTATGCAAAATATCCCATTCCTGAGAGTCGTCCGCCTTTGTTTGGCATACCTGTCGGCGTAAAGGATATTTTTCGTGTGGATGGTTTTGAAACCTTAGCGGGTTCGCGGTTACCTGCATTCGAATTTACCGGTGAAGAATCATCGATGGTGACCTTGCTGAAGAAGGCCGGTGCGTTAATTTTGGGCAAGACGGTGAGTACAGAGTTTGCCTATTTTCAGCCGGGGCCAACGCGTAACCCGCATCATGCGGAACATACACCCGGAGGCTCCAGCTCCGGTTCAGCCGCGGCTGTTGCAGCCGGGATGACACCACTGGCATTGGGTACACAAACCATCGGTTCCATATCACGCCCTGCCTCCTACTGCGGTGTTTTTGGTTTTAAACCGGGGTTTGACAGGATATCTGCAGAAGGACTGGTTCCCTTCAGTCCATCTGCCGACCACGCTGGGTTTTTCACACAAGATATGGAAGGGATAGAACTTGTGTGCAGTTTGCTGGTCAGGGATTGGACCTCTTATCCCGTTTCCAGAACATTCCATCCGGTAATAGGAATACCCGCAGGAGACTACCTGGGGCAGGCGGAGCCTCAAATGCTCCGATGGTTTGAGAAAGTAATGCTGAAATACCAGGAATCCGGATACACAATTGTTGAAACAGCTATTTTTGAAGATATCGCAGAAATCAACAATGCACACAAAAAAATTGTTGCCCGTGAGTTTGCAGCAGTTCATGAGCAATGGTTTGAAAAGTATGCACCACTTTACAGCCGGCACTCCCGCGATTTGGTTTTCGAAGGCCGAAAGGTTTCTGACAGGGATTTGGAAAGTGCCACGCTGCTTAAAAAATCACTATTGCAGCATTTTAGGCAACTTTCAAAATCTAAAGGTATTGATCTTTGGCTTAGTCCTGCAGCGGTTGGGGCTGCCCCCCAAGGTCTTGATTTTACCGGCAGTCCGGTAATGAATCTTCCCTGGACTTTTATGGGCGTGCCTACTTTGGCGATGCCTGCCGGGAAAGATTCATCAGGTTTGCCGCTTGGTTTGCAAGCGGCAGTTTTACCGGACCTTGACGAAAAACTGATTGCTTGCTGCAAGCAACTTACGCTGCTCCGGCTATAAATGAGCAGAATCGGGGACGGTGGTGTTTTTTGGTATTTTTCAGAAAATGCTTATATTGGTTAATGGGTCCGGAAATCGTCAATGAATTTTTGATGGGCACAGGTTATCTGCCCGGGGCACATAGCGAAGACTGCCCGGTTTATCACCAAGCTATTCTTTCGGAAGTCCCATTTTTCAAAAGCAATACACAATGATCGAAGCCAGGTATTATGAAAAACTATCGGATAGACGGTTGCGCTGCGACCTGTGCCCCCATGGTTGTTTGCTGAAAGCCGGAAGCGCGGGCTTGTGTCGCGTTCGAAAAAATAATGATGGCATATTGGTGTCGGAAGTATACGGAGTACTGTCGGGCTTTCAAATGGACCCCATAGAGAAGAAACCATTGAACAGATTTTTCCCAGGCAGTGACATACTTTCCATTGGTGCATTTGGGTGTAATTTCCGTTGCCCCTGGTGTCAGAATGCATCCATTTCGCAGTGCGGATCATCCAGTTACAGAACGGGCAAATCATATACACCGGAAGAGGTATTGTTGGCAGCGGGGCGAAGCCAGAGTATCGGTGTGGCATATACCTATAACGAGCCCACAGTATGGTATGAGTTCATGATGGATGCAGCAATACAGGTTAAAGAAGCCGGGATGCAAAATGTGGTGGTAACCAATGGATATATAAATCCGAAGCCGCTTGCTGAATTGTTAAATGTGGCCCATGCTTTCAATGTTGACCTAAAAGGTTACAGCGATGATGTTTACCGGCAGTATGCAGGTGGACGGTTGTCGCCGGTATTGGATACATTGCGGGCGATTGTGGATAAAGGGGTTCATCTGGAGATCACTTTTCTGGTGGTTCCGGGCGTCAACGATAACCTGGCCATGTTTAAAGAAATGATCACATGGGTCAGGGACTACCTTGGTTCAGAAGTTCCATTACATATCAACAGGTATTTCCCTTCATGGCAGATGGACCGGTCTCCTACTTCCATTTCTTTGCTGAAGGAGATGAGGGTGTTGGCAAGGACCTGTCTGGATTATGTCTATTTGGGGAATGTGCCGGGGTGAGGGTTGGGAGCTGAGTGATGAGAACTGAGTGATGAGAGCTGAGAACTGAGAGCTGAGAACTGAGTGATGAGAGCTGAGTGATGGGTGACTTAAGAGACTTAAGAGACTTAAGAGACTTGAGAGAGGGGGTGGAAGAGAGAGTAAGCAGTAAGCAGTAGGTAGGTAGTAGGCAGGCAGGAAAACGGAAATTGCCAGGTAGCTACCGCCACCTGTATAGGCCGGGCTTGACCGGCCTGCCAAGCTTTGTTTTAGAGGCAAAAGTGACAGGGCTTGACCTGTCAATCATAACAGTGTGGTTTTACTGGAAGTATTTGGTACATTGACACATTGACACATTGGTACATTGGTACATTGATTCATTGGTACATTGATTCATTGGCACATTGGTAAATTTGTACATCTTCACATTGATACATTTTCACATTGGTAAATTGATATATTGGTACATTTCCACATTTTGACCTTTGGCCTTTTCACAAAAATCAAACTCATGAAAGATCAGAAAATAAGAAAGCCTGGTGTGGTGGGGTTGTTTTACCCTGCATCTCCGGAAGGGATTATTGATATGATAGAGTCGGCCCTTGGGCAGGAGAGGGTAATGATGAAAGACCGTGAGCCGGGAATACAGGTTTACGGCGGTGTGGTACCCCATGCCGGTATGGTTTATTGTGCGGCACAAACCGTTCACTTTTTTGAATACATAAGGCAATCGGGTCAAAAGCCAGATACGGTCGTTATCGTTCATCCCAACCATACCGGTTACGGTCCGGATGTTTCCATTGACGGCTTTACGCATTGGGAGACACCACTTGGTTTGGTTCCGGTTGACCGGGAATTTGCCGATTTGCTGGATTTTTCTGTTTCTGATGAAGCCCAGCATGGCGAACATTCGGCTGAGGTCCTGGTGCCTTATTTGCAATATTTTATGGGTAAGGACACAAGGATTGTTTCGGTAAACATGTTCAGTCAGAGCCACAAAAAAGCGATGATGGCAGCGAAAAAGGTCTATGATGTTGCCGCGGGGTTGAAAAGAAAAATAATTGTTCTTGCGTCATCCGATTTTTCTCATTTTCTGTCGCCCGAAGATTCGGTTGTTTTGGATGATAAGGTCTTGAACGCAATATTTAGAAAAGACGGACCCGGTGTGGAGGAGGAGGTGAGAAAGCATCATGTTTCTGTATGCGGATATGGACCCATCATGGTAATGATGGAGTATGCAGGTTTTAGAAACTCCAAATATGCTGTAAACATGCTGCGAAGGGGACATTCCGGAGAGGTATCCCCTTCGCGCAAGGTGGTAAACTATATCAGTCTTTTGTTTTCAGAAAAAAGTATGTAGGGCGGGCAGAAGCCCATCAAACTACTCTGGTTTTTCAAAGTATCCCAGTTGTCTTTTGGCTGTATTTGCGAGGGATGTAAGTGCACGGAAAATTTCAGCAAGGAAGCGGAAAAAGACCACTGTAAGGAATCCATAAATGGGCATCAGGATGATAAAGAATATTCCGGTTTCGAGGAATGGCAGTCCAATTTGTCCGGACAACAGTCGGGCTTCTTCACCCAAAAAGATGGTTGAGAAAAGAGCAAATGAGAAACCGAGAATTCCTATCCACGCACCGAGCCATTCTCCAAAGGTTTGTATGAGATGCGAAAATACCGGGGTGGCAATAAACTCCTCACCTTCCTGTGATGTAATGGTGACCTTGTCCCTCCTGTCCCACCAAATCTGAAAGCTGAGCCAGGCAACAAAAGCGACCACCAGGAAGATCAGGATAAACACAAATACAAATTTTCCCGGCATGCTGAACACTTTGTTGTCAATGGCTGCAATGAGCACAGCGATCGGGATGATCAGATTGATCACGGCAATAATGGTGTAAAGCCACCCGAAGGGTTTTCTGAAAAAGTCCCCTTTGTCAATAAAAGCCAGAACCGGCTTGATAAAGTTAAAAAACACATTGTCCATGGTGATTGGTTTTGGTTTGTCCTACTCATATGGCTTTTCGGTTCGCCCCGTTTTGGCGGTTTCTGGTCTCCGCATATGTTGAGATGTAATGGTTTCTAAAGGATCAGTTTAGCGGATTTGCAACCATCGTACCGAAAAAGTCAAACTTGATTGTGAAATCAAGAGGTCCGTGGTTAAACGTTGCGTCTGCGTGCAGTGCAAATGTGTGCGGAGGGTCTTTTGCCAGGTTTTGGAGCAGCAGAATACCGGCATTGTTTGGGGTAGCTTCTGTGGGTGTGTTCAGCAGTTCATGCAACAAATGGTTTTCAAAGGTGATGATCAGGGTTTCGTTTGCCCCGTCTGGATCGGAAACAAAAAGAGAACCTCCCTCAAACCTTTGTTCATCTGTGCCTTCAAAGGCAATGAGATAGTATTCTACCCTGTGGATCCGGATTTCTTTTATTTTGCTCCCGTATTCATCAATGATATCAACAGCTGCAGCAAGATTAAAAACTTGTGTGTCTTCAAAAGAAGACATCTCTGTGTTTACGACGAATGTTTGCGAAAAGGAAAATTCTTCTTCAACATCCAGCAGGTCTGAGCAACCTGAAAAAGCAAGCGATGCCGCGATCAGCGCGACGAACAAAAAATTGTTTTTCATTTTTGCGAAAATTTTAAATCATTTATAACTCAAGCATTGTTTGTTTTTTGGGATTTCACGACATAGTTGTCGCTGGTTTCGCTGAAGCCGCCTTTTGTTAAACCAGTTTATAAATTTAGGCAATTATTCCTATACAATCCAAATAAATCTTCTCATTATGACAGATTCTTTGGTTTATTGTTTTCCCGGTTTGTCGTATCTGGGTTGCAAATATTCTCTGGTGACTTCACAGGCTCATGGTTTGTTTAATGATTTTTTGTATATTGTGAAAAAACAGCGTCAAAAGTATGCTAAAATATTTTTGCACAGGCTTTCGGTGAATCAACAGAAAATGATACACCCGGGATGAGCCTGATGAATGATAGACCAGGGTTCATCAGAAGATTCAGAGTCATTGTGTTTAAGATCAATTTAAAAAGTCTATCATCGGACATTCATACACATTTAAAATTAAAAGTTATGATAAAAGGAAAGGTATTACTTGGATTACTGGCAGGTTTTTCAGTCGGGACACTTCTTGGGGCATTGTTTGCCTCGCGCGGGAAAGACCCTGAGGAAGAAAAAAAGCAGAAAAAAAAGTCTGACGATCAGGATGAATTGGTGGTCAAATATTAATTTTGCATGATTTATTCATGTAAAACGAAAAAAATGATAAGAATTACTTTTTCAGCCATTGCCACTTTTGTGGTCATGTTGTTTTTTTATGCATGCCAGCCGGCCATTGACCGTGAAAAACCTGTGGTTTCTGTAAGTATTTTGCCGGTGCAATTTTTTATTGACCAGCTAACTGATGAATCGGTTGAGGTGAATGTGATGGTGCCTGCCGGGGCAAGTCATGCCACTTATTCACCTACCCCGGGACAACTTCAAAGATTGTCGGATTCGGATATTTATTTTCGCGTAGGTCATCTTGGTTATGAGAAGGCTTTTCTTCCCCGTCTTTCGGAGATTAACCCAGACATGCAAGTGGTGAATTTGTCGGAAGGTTTGGATTTGATTGTTGGCGAAGAAATTGACCACGGTGATCATGTGCATGAAGGTGGGATTGATCCGCACATATGGATGTCGCCTGCTGTTGTGCTTTCCTTTTTGCCGGAGATAAAACAAGCGTTAATTGATGCTTATCCGGAGATGGAATATATTGTTGAGCGGAATTACAGGGTTTTGGTTGAGGCAATAAAACATGTGCATGTGTCGATGGGTGATTTGGCCGCTGAATTAGAAAGCAATACCTTTCTGATCTTTCATCCTGCCCTTACTTACCTGGCGCGTGATTATGGTTTTGAGCAAATTGCCATAGAGCGGCACGGAAAAGAGCCATCACCTGCTTTACTGCGTCATATCATCGACGAGGCGAGAGCACATGAAGTGTCGGTTATATTTATTCAGCAGGAGTTTGATGTTCGCAGTGCGCAACTGGTGAGCCAGGAAACCGGTGCCAGCCTGGTACAGATCAATCCCCTCAGCTATGACTGGCTGGAGGGTATGCAACACATCATGGATGTTTTCAAACAAAATTTGTAGTGAGACAACCTTTGGTCATACTTGAGGGTGTTCGTACCGGTTATTTTTCAGAGACTGTTCTGGAAGGAGTGGATCTGGAAATATATCCCGAGGATTTTATTGGTGTGATTGGTCCCAACGGAGGTGGAAAGACCACGATGATCAAGGTAATACTGGGGTTGCAGCCTCTTTTTTCAGGGCGGGTGATTTTTCCCGCCGGGCGACCGGTAACGGGTTATCTTCCACAGGCTTCACAAATTGACAAACGCTTTCCAATCACCGTTAAGGAACTGGTAAGTTCCGGATTAAAAACCCGGCGTTACTGGTTTCCGCATCTTGAAAAAAAACAACGCTTTCGTTTAAAGGAAATGCTGGCAGAAGCCGGGCTTTCAGGACTGGCTTCAAGGCCGATTGGTGAGTTAAGCGGTGGCCAGTTGCAAAAAGCTTTGCTTTGCCGCGCATTGATCGACAAGCCACAATTGCTCATTCTTGATGAGCCCAATACCCATGTTGACAAACAGTTTGAACAAGAGCTCTACCGGTGGCTCCATGATTTGAACAAAGACATGGCCATTCTTTTGGTATCCCATGATATAGGCACCATTTCGCCCATGGTAAAAACCATTGCCTGTGTAAACAGGAAACTGCACTACCATCCTTCTAACCAGCTGTCTGAAGAAGTGCTGAAAGTATACAATTGCCCGGTTGACATCATCGCTCATGGTCCCATACCCCACAGGGTATTAAAAGCCCACGATCATGAGTGATTTGTTGGCCATTTTCGAATACCAGTTTTTCAGGCATGCCCTGGCTGCAGCTGTCCTCACGTCCATACTGGCCGCCATGGTTGGAACCTATATTGTATCGCGCAAGATCGTCTTCATCGGTGGTGGAATTACACATGCTTCCTTTGGTGGGATAGGACTCGCATATTACATGGGTTTAAATCCTTTTACCGGTGCTGCTGCTTTCGCTGTATTAACAGCATTGGGTATTGAGTGGATATCAGGGAAGGGCAAGGTGCGTGAAGACAGTGCCATTGCTATTTTATGGTCGCTGGGAATGGCCATGGGGATCATTTTTGTTTTTATGACACCTGGTTATACCCCAAACTTGATGAGTTTTCTTTTTGGAAACATTCTTTCTGTGGGAAAAGCCGACCTGGTGATTTTGCTGGCTTTTTGCCTGCTCCTGATCCTATTTTTTGCCGTTTTTTTCCGCCCGGTGCTATATACTGCTTTTGATCCGGAGTTTGCCAAAACAAAAGGCATACCGGTATCTGTTTTTCGCTATGTGATGTCGGTTATCATGGCACTGGCTATTGTGCTCAGTATTCGTACAGTAGGGATCATACTTGTGTTGAGTATGTTTACTGTGCCCCAGATTACTGCCATGTTGTTTACCCGGAACTTTGCACGTATCATGCCATTGGCGGCATTGTGGGGTGTCACCGGGTCAGTCATAGGCTTGATGGCTTCTTACATCCTTGACATACCCACTGGTGCGGCCATTATTTTTTTTCTTACCTTTCAGTTTCTTTTTATCAGGATATTGATGTTGCTCAGAGACTCGTTCAAACGAAAGAAAAGGTGGTTTAACAGTGTTTGAACCATTCTGTTTTGCCATTGTTAGTATAGCTGTAAACAAAAAAACATATTTTATGCGTACCATTCTGATTTCGTTGCTGACCTTTATGTTTCCATTGTGGGCATTTGCTCAGCGTCCAACCAGCGTGCCTTATGATGACGGGCCATTGAATGTTTTTGAATCTGTGGAAAGCATCATTTTTTATATCGTAATCCCTATCGTTATCATTACTCTTTATGTGATATGGCGTATAAGGCGGAGAAACGAAAAGAAGCGCGAGGGGGGTAAGTATAAATCAGAAAATGCATCTAAAAAAACGGATAATAAAATGGATAACAAACATGTAGTGCAAATTCGGTCAATTGACCATGTAACCCATGATACGCTTCGGGTGGTTACGGAAAAACCTGCAGGATATACTTTTTCTCCCGGACAGGCAACTGACATTGCCATTAATAAGAATGGCTGGCAAAATGAACGGCGGCCGTTTACTTTCACATCCCTGCCAGGTGATCCTTACCTTGAGTTTATCATCAAAACCTATCCGGAGCACGACGGGGCTACGGACAAACTTCTTGAAGTAAAAGAGGGTGACGAGTTGATTTTGCATGAGGTATTCGGAGCCATTACCTATAAAGGCGAAGGGGTGTTTATTGCCGGTGGTGCAGGTATCACACCTTTTATTTCCATTTTCCGTGACCTGAGCAAGAAGAATAAGATAGGCAATAATTTCCTGATTTTTGCCAATAAAACAACCGCCGATATCATTCTGAAAGACGAGCTGGAAAGCCTGCTGTCAGATTCAGTAGTTCACATTTTGTCGGAAGAGGAAACGGAAGAGTATGAGTATGGATTGATATCCAAGGATTTTATTAAAGATTTCATGGAGGATGATGGTCAGTACTTTTATATTTGCGGTCCGCCTGCAATGATGGATGCGGTGGAGTCACAGCTTTCTGAATTAGATGTTGCAAAAGACAAAATAGTAAAAGAAAGTTGGTAGTCCTATCTCAGGTGGCGATAACACCCGATCCGATACATTCATCATCCTGGTAAAACGCTGCAAATTGTCCTGCGGCAGTG
Organism: Bacteroidales bacterium; assembly: GCA_007122505.1. Taxonomy (GTDB): domain Bacteria; phylum Bacteroidota; class Bacteroidia; order Bacteroidales; family UBA7960; genus PUPG01. The sequence goes on from SKTQ01000319.1 coordinate 9,036, forward strand.
CTCCACTGCTCGTTTCTGAACAAAACAAACAGGCCGGATTCTCTCATGATGAGTCTGGCTTCCTGTAAGGGTTGCCGGTACCTGATTCTCGCCAGGCAGTACAAATCCTGTCCCACATCCAGGCGCAGATCATCGCGGATCCAGTGAATATCCTCCGTTTTTACATGCAGACCTGGTCTCAAAAGACCGGGATGGTTATGCCCCATGCCTGTATAAACCAGGTTGTTTTTTGTGTCGGTAGCCAGTACATATAAAGGTTCAGCGTGTCCGCCGATGTTTAATCCTTTGCGCTGGCCAATGGTAAAGAAGTGGGCTCCCTGGTGCATACCGGCAACGTGCCCATGGTTTTCATGGTATTGAAAGGGGTTGCAGAGCGATTCGAGCATTTCCTGACTCATGGATTTGGCATCTGCATCAAAATAATTTGTAATATGGGCACTTTTTTTATGCCTGGCAATTAAATCGTGGGCTATTTCCAGCACCTTCCCTTCTTTTGGCTTTAATTGTTGTTGCAAAAATTCAGGCAACCTTACTTTGCCTATAAAACAGAGGCCCTGACTGTCTTTTTTTTCTGCTGTGACCAGTTTCAGCTCTCCGGCGATTTTACGTACTTCGCTTTTTTGCAGATCTCCGATGGGGAAAAGTGCTTTTGCCAGTTGTTCCTGGCTGAGCTGGCAGAGAAAGTAACTTTGGTCTTTATCGGGGTCTGCACCTGCCATTAGCCGGTAGCGCGTTTTACTGCCTGTTGTGAAAATGTCTTTTCTGCAGTAATGGCCGGTTGCAACATAATCCGCTCCCAGTTCCTTTGCGGCCTGCAAAAAAACATCAAACTTGATTTCTCTGTTACAGAGTACATCGGGGTTTGGGGTTCTGCCCTGTTGGTACTCGGCAAACATGTAATCCACAATGCGTTTGCGATAGGGTTCGCTGAAGTCGATAGTATGAAAGGGAATATCCAGTTTCTCTGCAACCATCATGGCATCGATGCTGTCCTCTACCCAAGGGCACTCGTTTGAGATCACAACAGAGCTGTCGTGCCAGTTTTTCATAAAAACCCCCACCACATCATGCCCCTGCTGCCGGAGCAAATAAGCAGCCACAGAACTGTCAACCCCACCGGATAAACCAACAACAATGCGTTTTTTGTCTGCCATGTGTGTCATACATTTTTTTACGAAGATACAGCAAATGCCTGACATGTCATTTTCTGTGTGATTTGCAATCACGACTAATGGCAGCCGGAAAGACAGCCCCGGTTAATGATTCTAACCAATGTTTTCGATGCAGAAAGAGGTTTGATTGAATGCGCAAAGTTGGTATTTGCCTGTTTTTTCTTACCTTGCATACCAAAATGGCTGAGGCCTTTTGGCCGGTCATATCGGGGAGTTCGCAAAGCCGTAATTGGTTTTTTAATGTTCCCCGCGCATTTGGTCCAAACAAAGCATACATACATGAAACGTATATTGATAACAGGCGGAGCGGGTTTTATTGGTTCCCATCTTTGTGAACGCTTGCGGAATGCCGGTCACGACATTATTTGCCTGGACAATTTTTTTACAGGAACAAAGGAGAACATCCTTCACCTGATGGATGATCATCGTTTTGAGCTTTTGCGGCACGACATCACGCGGGAAGTTTTCTTAGAGGTGGACGAGATTTATAACCTTGCATGTCCGGCCTCACCGATTCATTACCAGTATAACCCCATCAAAACCATAAAAACAAGCGTAATGGGTGCCATCAACCTGCTTGGGATGGCAAAGCGCACGAAGGCCAAGATCATGCAGGCATCCACCAGTGAAGTTTACGGAGACCCCACGGTGCATCCACAGAGGGAAGACTACTGGGGAAATGTGAACCCGGTGGGGAAGCGGTCTTGTTATGATGAAGGCAAGCGATGCGCGGAAACCTTGTTTATGGATTATCATAACCAGAACAACGTGCGCATAAAAATTGTGCGAATTTTTAACACTTACGGTCCGAGGATGCAACCCGGCGACGGCCGCGTTGTGTCAAACTTTATTGTTCAGGCTTTGCATAACCGGGATATTACCATTTATGGTGATGGTATGCAAACCCGGAGTTTTCAATATATTGATGATCTCGTTGAAGGGCTGGTTCGTTTTATGGACACCGATGATTCTGTTACAGGTCCCATCAATATGGGGAATGAAATGGAATTTACCATAAAAGCACTGGCCGAACTGATACTGGATATCACCCATTCAAAATCAAAAATCAAATACACGGCTTTGCCGGAAGATGACCCATTGCAACGCAAACCGGACACATCTTATGCAAAAAGTCTGATCAACTGGCAGGCGAATACGGATCTTCGTGAAGGATTGACCAAAACCATCGGATATTTTGACCGGTTGCTAAAGTCCTGATATTTCTTTGAGTGCTGTGAGATATTTATCGATGTAGTAATGTTTGTTTGCTGAACGGTACTGCATGATAAATCGCGGATGTTCAATGGGGATCAGTCGTTTGAAAAATCCATATTCTTCGTTAAGTTTGCTCAGGACCTGGTAATTCTTACCGGAGCCCATACACAGGGCGGCATCCTGAAATATACCCTTGGATATATGCGCTTTCATGGATGCAACCATAAAGTCACGGATGCTTTCCTGCAGGGCCTTGCTGTCATAATAGTTGAAATTAACTTCTTTACCGTTTTCTTTTTGTTTTACAAAACCAAGGGGGCTGGGAGAGTTGATATAGAAATCTTTATAAAACACATCAACCCCTCCATACGCTTCAATAACTTCATAAACAAAAACGGAAGAAGGCTCATGGGTGGTAACATCAGGCACATGCAGGCTGCATTTTGCAGCCATACGTTTGGTGTCGGTGAATGGTACTCCCGTTACGCCTGCTCCAAAGCGCCCGGGGTTAATACCCAGGATCATATGCCTGTTGCGGTGGTCGTCATAATATTTCTTGTAAAAGGCAGATGAAACGGACAGCGCTTGGGGATTTTCCTTGAAAGGGTTCATGACACGGATGTTATCCGGCAAGATTACATTAAGCCTGAGTGATTTGTTGAAAGCGATTACCTTGTCAGCAAAGGTTGGTTGATGTTGTTTTAGTGTCATGTGTCAATGATTTCAATGCTTTCAGGCGCAAAGGTAATAAAATGTGGTTTTAACCTGACAGATGTTTTGGTTTCGCCATAGTTCTTTTGATGCTTGTTTTACAGGGAAGCTGAATATGCCCGTCCGATTACTGCCGGATGTTTTCACAGCAGGTTAAGGTTGTATGGTAGGGTTTGTTGCCTGTATTCTCTTTTTCGGGCTCAAACAATTTAAAAGGGATGCTTGTTATAACCCATTGTCATTGATATTATGTTAAAAGTTTCAGTTATGTTAAGATATCTGGGTCCGGGGATTTTGTTAGCCGGTGCTGCTATTGGCGGGTCACATCTTGTAGCGAGCACGCAGGCTGGCGCCCATTACGGCTGGTCTCTGTTGGGTATTCTATTGCTGGTCAATCTTTTCAAGTATCCGTTTTTCCGTTATGGACAGCGATATACGGCTGCCACCGGTGAGAGCATACTGGAAGCATATGTAAAGCTGGGCCGTGGCTATCTGTTTCTGTTTTTTTTGCTAAACCTGTTTACCGGTATGGCTAATATTGCCGGGGTGAGCATGATAACCGGAAGTTTGGCAACCAACTTTGGTATTTCAGGTGTTGGTGTGCCTATGTTGTCGGGGTTGTTCATGCTGGCAAGTATGCTGATCATTATATTGGGAGGCTTTGCTTTGCTGAGGCGTTTTGGGAAAATTGTTGTTGCTGTTTTGGGCTTGTCAACGATTGTTGCTGTGGCAATAAGTCTCATTAGCGGTCCTGCAGGTGATCCGGTCTATCAGGGAGAATCTCCATGGACAATGGCTTCTTTTGGTTTTGTGATTATGTTTATGGGGTGGATGCCGGCACCCATTGAAGCATCTGTTTGGCCGTCACTTTGGATGAAATCTCAACAAAAGCTACAGAAAAAAAGTTTTGTGATGCGTGAAGCGATGACCGATTTCCATGCCGGTTATTATGCAAGTGTATTTTTTGCCCTTGTTTTTCTTGTTTTGGGAAAGATGTTGATGTATGGTACCGGTACGGTTTTGTCGTCTCAGGGGACTGTTTTTGCCCGACAGCTCATTGATCTGTACAGCGTTGCTATATGTGAGTGGTCTCGCCCGCTCATAGTTGTTGTGGCATTTTCGGCCATGTTCAGCACCACACTTACAACCATTGATGCTTATCCAAGGGCATTGGCCAACAGTACCAGGCTGTTGTTCCCCTTTGCTGCTAAACGATTTCGCGCCGTTCATATTTTTTGGATCATTTCGGGTGTTGCCGGCAGTTTTCTGCTTATTCAATATTTTGTTGATCAGTTGGGTGATATGCTCTCATTGGCGATGATTCTTTCGTTTTTAGCTGCACCGGTTTTTGCTTTTCTCAATTACCGGATCATGTTTTTGGACAATGTTCCTGATATGTTCAGGCCAAAACACTGGGAAAAAACACTGTCCGTTGCAGGCATGTTTTTCCTTGTTGGGTTTGGCCTGGTGTTTATATTCTGGTATTTCATAAGGTAGAAAAATTTTCAGCATTTTTTATTTACAATGATTTTCCTGGCTACACATAACCCTGGTCAATATGTTTTTTGTTTTTCGAAGAAGGTTTGTGCTTTTTAATTTCTTGATATTTTTGACATTAGGGATTGCCGTGCAAAATAGATCCTGATTTTTACATTTCCAACTGAAATATTCAGTTTTTCGGCGATTTCTCTGTACTTGTATCCTTTCAGATGCATTTCAAAAGGCATTCTGTGGTCTTCTTTCAAGTCATTCACCATGCTTTTTATTTCTTTTGCCGCGTAAATGGAGTCAGGCGAGGCACTGCGTTTGGACCCTTCCATGTCAAACAGGAAATAATTTTCAGAGGTGTCGATTACCGTTTTCTTTTTTTTATGATATTGATTAATGAATATATTTTTCATAATGGTGAATGTCCATGCTCTTAAGTTGGTTTCCGGTGTAAACTTTCCTTTGTTAAGGATGGCCTTTAGCATGGTTTCCTGAACCAGGTCCTGCGACTGGTCGTTGTCTAAGCTAAGTGTGTAAGCGAAACAGCTCAGGTCTTTCTGCAGACCTGCAAGCTGATGGTTAAAATCTGAAGTTTTCATGAAGTTAAGAATTTTAATGTTTAAATAAAGAACATTCAAATATAAACATAAAAACTTTTGTACTATAAATTATAGAAGTTAAAAAGCGTTAAAAAAATTAATTAAGATTAAAATAAGTCTAAATAAACACATACATATATTATAATAAAATAAGTTAGCAAAAAACATTTGTTAAGATAAACACTGGAAATTATGAACAAATATTTTTGGGTTGTTGTCAAAAATCATGATAAAAAAAGACAAGCCCCTTTGGGTGGGCTTGTCTGATTTAATAGAAGATCTGGAAAGTCAGATGAATTCAATTATGCGGGTTAGCCGTTTTTTTGAACAAAGTATTTTTCAAGCTCTACTGCTAAGAAAACGATCGCACCTCCGGCCAGCGAATACAGCCAGAAACGGCCGTCAATGGGAGAGGTGTCAAAAAAGGTATTCATAAAGGGTACGTACACAAACAACAATTGCAATACGACCAGGGCTCCGGCAGCGATAAATGCGTATTTGTTACCAAAGAAACCTTTGCCGATCGCCGGGCTTTTGATATGGCGGCAATTGAAGAGATAAAAGAGCTGTCCGGCAACCAGGGTGTTTACTGCCACAGTGCGGGCAACACCCTCGTCCATGCCGAGATTTTGTGCCATATAACTAAAAATACCAAAGGTTAGGCCACCAATAAGGAATGATACAAATACGATCCGCCAGATAAAGTGCTTTCCAAGGATTGGTTCATCCGGTTCGCGGGGTGGACGTTCCATGACTTTTTCTTCCATGGGTTCGAAAGCCAGGGCCAGGGCCAGCGTAACGGCCGTAACCATATTCACCCAGAGAATTTGTAAGGGTGTGATGGGCATTACCATCCCAATAAGAATGGCTGTCATGAGCACCAGTGATTCCGCACCATTGGTAGGAAGTATAAAAAGCAATGATTTGCGGATGTTGTCATACACGGTGCGTCCTTCTTCAATGGCATTCACGATTGAAGCAAAATTATCGTCTGCAAGAACCATCTCGGATGCATCTTTCGAAACTTCCGTTCCCTTTATCCCCATGGCTATACCTATGTTTGCCTTTTTAAGGGCCGGTGCATCATTAACCCCGTCACCGGTCATTGCACACAGCTGCCCGTTAGCCTGAAGTGCTTTTACCAGGCGTAGTTTATGCTCGGGGCTTGTTCGCGCATACACGTCATATTCGTTCACCGCTTTTCGTAATTCGTCATCGCTCATTTCTTCCAGCTCTTTCCCTGACAATGCCTTTTCTCCGTCGCCAATGCCAATTTCCTTGCCGATGGCTTTTGCGGTGATGACATGGTCTCCGGTGATCATCTTTACCTGGACACCGGCTTCTTTACACTCCTTGATCGATTCAACAGCTTCATCGCGTGGAGGATCAATAATCCCAACAATACCCAGGAAGGTTTTGTTATGTTCACAATCTTCTTTGTTGAGCTCAGTGCGGTTGTCGTCGGCTTCACTAAAAGCTACGCCCAGCAGGCGCTGTCCGTTGGCCGCAGCTTCTTCCATTTTGGTTTCCCAATAGTCGTTGTCCATATCTTTTGCCCCGTCATCAGACAATTGCTTTTTGCACATGTCAATAACCCTCTCAGGTGCACCGGTCATGAAAATAAATTTTTTGTCATCTGCCTTATTGAGCGTGGCCATGTATTTATGGTCCGACTCAAAAGGAATGCTGTCGATGCGCTCCGGTTTGAAATCTTTCAGTCCGGCCTTATAAGCCATGGTCAGCATAGCTCCTTCAGTGGGTGCACCTGTAAGCTTCCAGTGACCATCTTCTTGTTTGTCAATCTCCGAATTATTACAAACTCTTGCAGCTTGCAGCAGCTTCCACAGCACCTTCTCCTTTTCCGGATCAATTTCTTTTTCATCATGCTGAATTTTGCCTTCAGGTTTATAGCCGGTACCTTCGATGGTAAATATTTTGTCAGCGGTAATTACTGCTTTGGCAGTCATTTCATTACGGGTAAGTGTGCCCGTTTTGTCAGAGCAGATCACATTTACAGAGCCCAGGGTTTCTACTGAAGGCAGCCTGCGAATGATGGCGTTGCGGGCAGCCATTCTCTGCACACCCATGGCGAGCGTGATGGTCATAATCGCCGGCAATCCTTCCGGGATAGCAGCCACCACCAGGCCGATCACAGCCATAAGCAGTTCAAATACCTCATAATCGCGGAAGAAGTATCCAAAACCAAAGAAAACCAAGGTAATACCAAGAATAATCAGTGACAGCCATTTGCCAAACTTCTCAATCTTCTGCAACAAGGGTGTGGTAATTTCTTCCACTTCCGACATCATCTTGTTGATCTTGCCAATTTCCGTTTCTGTTCCTGTTCCGGTTACCACACCTGTGGCTTTGCCGTAGGTTACAACAGTGCCCGAAAAAGCCATGGATGTTTGGTCTCCGATGATGGCGTCTTCATCAACAGCTTCTGTGTCTTTTTCAACGCTGGTCGATTCTCCTGTTAAGGGTGATTCCTCCACACGCAGGTCTTTCGATTTAAACAAGCGCAAATCTGCCGGAATCTTGTCGCCGGACTTCAGCATTACCACATCACCCGGAACAAGTTCTTCGGCATCAATGGTTTGTTTTTTCCCTCCCCTGATCACGACAGCCTCCAGCGACAGCATCTCCTGTATACTCTCCAATGCCCTTTCGGCCTTGCCTTCCTGGAGAAAACCTATCAGGGCGTTGACGATCACCACAGCAAGAATTACCCAGGTATCTATCCAGTGATCCATCAGGGCGGTAATGACGGCCGCTGCAATCAGCACGTAAATCAAGACATTATGGAACTGGGCCAGCAGTCTTTGCCACCATGTCCGCTTTGGACCTTTCGGTATTTCATTCCGGCCGTATTTTTCCAGGCGTTTTGCCGCTTCATCCGAACTCAAACCATTTTCCTTTTCTGTTTCCAACGCCTTAATTGCCTCATCGGCCGGCATGGCGTGAAACTTTTTGTTCTGTTCTTTTTCCTGTGTTGTCATATGGATATCTCCCTCAGTTTATGCTTCGTAAATTTTCCAAATCAAATAAATACAATTCTGTATGAAAGAAAACAAAGATAAGCAATATAGATATAATGCGACTGAAATGCTGGTTTGGAATGATAAAACCGGCTTCCCAACTGTCTAAAAACTGTAAACCTTGTGTGCTGTATTTTTGTTAGTTATAATGGATAAGCACTGCAATTATAAAACAGATACCGGATTGTTTGCTCTTCCTGGTATTTTTTATGTCCATGTATGGGAAATACACGCTGTATATGGATAAGCAGCATGTGCTTAACACACCGATAGTCAGTTAAATAAACAAATATAGTCAATTTTTTAAACCTATGGCCTTTTATCAGTTAAAGACAGAGCAGTTGATTCCGGCATCGCTGGATGAGGTGTGGGATTTCATTTCTTCACCTGCCAATTTGCAAAAAATTACCCCACCCGGAATGGGTTTTAAAATAACATCCGGTGATTTGCCCGAAAAAATGTATCCGGGCATGATCATCAGTTATAAGGTTAAACCCCTTCTGGGAATTCCGACTACCTGGGTTACGGAGATCACGCAGATGGAAACGAAAAAGTATTTTGTGGATGAGCAGCGTGTTGGGCCATACAGCATGTGGCATCATCAGCACAGGATAACACCGGTTGAGGGTGGCGTACTCATAGAGGATATTGTTAGTTACCGGCCACCCATGGCTTTCCTGGGGGCTATTGCCAATGCCCTTATCATCAAGAAGAAATTGACACAAATATTTGATTACCGGCGCAAAGCACTGGAAAAACACTTTGGAACGGCCTGACAATTATCATGTCAGTTTTTTGTAGAACAGGTGGATGGTAACAAATAGCATAAAGACCGCTGCAGTAAAAGCCGCAGCTGCAATGGCGGGATAATCAGCCTGCCGGTTAATTACGATTCCCGCAAATGCCCATATTACTGCCAGGCCCAAAAATGGATTTTCCGAACGATACAGTGTGAGCACGGTAATGGTCAGACCAGCTGCGATCATAATGATGGCCCACGTGGCATCCGGTAAGCCAAAACCTCCCCATTTCCAGGCAACGAGGAGCGCTGTTGCATTGGCAATGGTGGCAATGCAAATCCATCCCAGGTAGATACCAAACGCGGCCCTGGTCAAACCAAGCGGGTAATCGCGCAATTGCAGGTTGATATATATCAGGGCAATCAGCAATCCTGCCATGATCAACAGGGAAAGGGGAAGTTTTTCATAATGCCATGCCAATATCCACAGGCCATTGAGCAAACTAGAGATGGCAAAGGCCCAGCCGATGGCCGCAACCATTTGCTTGTTCTGTTCTTTAAATTGAATAATTACGAACACCGCCAGCAACAGGTAAATTATTCCCCAAATAGAAAAGGTTATGCCGGCGGGGACAAAAAGATTGGGATATTGTGCCGACAGGGCACCGGTGGTCTTCCCGTTAATGGGGATTGTATTTGCCAGGTAGTTCATCACCACCATAAAAAGAAAAAATAAAAGATTGATGAGTTTCATTTTTGAAAGTTTTGTTTTATTTGTAAAGATAAATTTTTTGTGGAAACTATTGCTTTTCCGGCCAATCAACATGATCAATTATATGGTTGATGAAGAGGACATATGTGAATTTCTTTATGTATTTTTGGATTGATTAAGAATCATTCAATATGGGTGATGTAAGTATCATATTTCCCCATCAGCTTTTCAGCGATCATCCTGTTATACGGAACGATGTGCCGGTTTATCTTGTTGAGGAGGATTTGTTTTTCCGGCAATACGCCTTTCACAAACAAAAACTTGCCTTTCACAGGGCCGGCATGCAGGCTTATACCGGCTATCTTGAAAAGTCCGGGTGCTCGGTTAATTATATTGAGTCTGGTGATCCATTGTCGGATATCCGCGCGCTGGCAGAGTATGTGACGACCAAAGGGGCAAAGCGGGTCTTATATGCAGATCCCGTTGACGACTGGCTGGAACAACGACTGACCAATGCGGCAGCTTCGCAGGGTTTGGAAACGCGCAGGTTTGAATCCCCAATGTTTTTAAACACTACCGGAAATACAAAAGCATTTTTCACAACCGAAAAGCAAAAATTCTCGCAAACAGAATTTTATATCCAACAACGCAAGCAGCGGAATGTCCTTCTTCTCCCAGACGGGAAGCCGGTAGGAGGTAAGTGGAGCTTTGATGCGGACAACCGGAAAAAATATCCAAAAAACAAAATTCCGCCGGTTGTATCATTTCCGAATGCCGATAAGTATTTTCATGAAGCCATAGCATATGTTGAGAAACATTTTGCGGATAATCCGGGTTGTATCAATACGGACACCATCTATCCCCATACCCATCAGGCAGCGGAAAAGTGGTTGCATGAATTCCTTGAAAAGCGGTTTGATGCGTTCGGCCCTTATGAGGATGCCATTGTGGCTGAAAAGGTCATCCTGCACCACAGCGTGTTGACACCCATGCTGAATGTCGGCTTGCTGACGCCTGACCGGGTGTTGAAAGAGGTTGTCCGTTTTGCCGAAAAGAAGGATATCCCGCTCAACTCCACGGAAGGATTTGTTAGACAATTAATGGGTTGGCGTGAATTTATCAGGGGAATGTATGTTCATTATGGCCGAAAGCAGCGGACAACAAACTTTTGGGGCTTCACACGGAAAATACCGCCGTCTTTTTATGATGGCACAACCGGCATTCTGCCTCTTGATATCACCATTCAGAAGGTTTTGAAACATGCGTACTGCCATCACATTGAACGCCTGATGATCATTGGCAATTTTATGCTGCTGTGTGAATTTGATCCGGATGAGGTGTATCATTGGTTTATGGAGTTATTTATTGATGCCTTCGACTGGGTGATGGTACCCAATGTGTATGGAATGAGTCAGTTTGCGGATGGTGGACTGATGGCTACCAAGCCTTATATCAGCGGCAGCAATTACATTATGAAAATGAGCGATCACAAACCCGGTGACTGGCAGCTTGTCTGGGATGCCCTTTTTTGGCGGTTTATGCATGTGCACCGTAGCTTTTTCACACAAAACCCCAGGCTTGGCATGTTGGTGAAAACATTTGACAAAATGACTGAAGAAAAGAGGCAAAAGTTGTTGCATACCGCCGAACAATTTTTATCAAAACTTGACGAATAAACATCCGGCCTGCCCCGCTTGTTTCTGACATATCAAATGACAAGAAATCGACTTATAAGGAAGAGCATTCATCTGCTAACAGGACTTGCCATCCTGCTTTTGTCTTTTTGGATTGAAAAGAAAACCCTCTTTTTTATTATCCTGACAGGATCGGTTTTTGCCTTTGCGACCTATAACTACAGTCGTTTCCGCTTGTTGCACAAAACTGCCGACGCCAGCTTGGGTACGTTGTTTTACCCTCTCGGAGTAATCACAGCCTTTCTGTTGTTGTATAACAAACCTATCCAGTTTTTTCAGATTTCTCTTCTGATCCTTACAGTTTCGGATACTGCTGCTAACATAACCGGCCAGTTTCGCCCGGGGAATATTTATTTCAATGCGTTTAGAGAAGAGAAGAGTCTTTATGGTGTTTTGGGTTTTGGCCTCACTGCCCTGCTAATTTTCCGGATGTTGTTGCCTGAGTCTGACTTTGGGCTTTCAGCCTATATATTGTTGGCCATTTTGCTGGCCATCACTTTTGAGGTGGTTTCTTACAAAGGGTCCGATAATTTTTCCATACCGGTGGGTTCGGCTCTTTTTTTTCTGATTATGGATCATTTTGAAGGGAATCTGCTCTTTTTGATTTTGGTGTTGATTCTTTCAGCGGCTGCTTCCTGGTTTTTTTATTACCGGGGTGTATTGACCAAAAACGGTAGCCTGGTGATGTATTTCATGGGATTGTATTTTCTCGGTGTTCTTGGGTGGACATGGACGCTTCCGTTGCTTGCTTTTTTTGTTTCTTCGGTGCTCTTAACTGCGCTGCACACCTACCAGCAAAAAAAGAAGAGGTCGGACAACCGGCGTAACGCATGGCAGGTATTGGCAAATGGGCTGGGCGCCATTCTTTTTTCTGCCGGCTTTTTGCTGTTGGGCGACCCTTTGATGATTTATTTTTTCATCAGCGTGGTGGCTGCGGTAACTGCCGACACCTGGGCCAGCGAGGTGGGCCCGGTGTTTCATAAACGTTGTTTTTCGTTGTCTGATTTCAGGATGCGGGCTTCCGGCGTTTCGGGGGGTATTTCTCCGGCAGGTAGTCTGGCCGCCCTGGTGGGCTCCTTCACCATTGTAATCCTTGCCGCCGTGCTGTTTAACTTGTCCGGTGAGCCCTATTTGTTGATAGCCCTCGGACTGTCTGGTTTTTTTGCCTCTTTCACGGATACCTTCCTTGGGGCATTTGTGGAAAA
>SKTQ01000020.1 GCA_007122505.1 Bacteroidales bacterium
AAAGCGGTGATCTATACCGATACCATTCAGTGGATCATCCTGATGTCGGGACTGATCTTCATCGGCATTCCCATTGCGTTTTACAGCGTTGGCGGCATGGCAGGCATCAGGGAAGTATTGCCACCGGAATTTTTCAGCCTGGCAAACATCAGCTGGCAACAGATACTGAACTGGGGTGTAACCATTATCCCCATTTGGTTTGTGGGGATGACGCTTTACCAGCGCATCTACGCATCCAGGAACCGAAAGCAGGCACAACGGGCATGGTATATCGCCGGATTGTTTGAATGGCCGGTAATGGCATTCATGGGGGTTTTGCTTGGCTTGTTCGCCAGGGTGGCCATCGAACAGGGAATGTTTGAATACCTCGGATTCACCGGTGCCGCCGACATTGACAGCGAACAGGGCTTACCCCTGCTTTTGCGTACGGTGCTGCCCGTCGGACTGATGGGACTCATGATGGCCGCGTACTTTTCCGCCATCATGTCAACCGCCGACAGCTGCCTGATGGCATCCAGCGGCAACTTTCTCACCGATATCCTGACAAAGTGGTTCAAGGTGCCTGAAAGCAGGCGGTCATTCTTATTGGTCTCACAGGGCCTTACACTGGTACTTGGAACAGTAGCCCTGCTGCTTGCATCAGTGATGCCAAGCGTTCTGGATTTGATGCTGCACTCTTATGCATTCATGGTTTCCGGCCTGTTTATACCGGTTATCGGGGCACTGTTTATGAAACGACCACATCCCACCGCTGCATTTTGGTCAATGCTGCTGGGAGGCGGTACAACCATCACACTGATCATCGGTGAATGGGACCTCCCACTGGACCTCGATCCCAACATATTCGGAATTACACTGGCGCTTATGTCGTTTATTTTTATTACCTTCACCAAAAACACAACAAAAAACTGAGATTTTATGGATTATTCGTATTTTTTTCCTTCAGATACCCTTCAAGAAGAAACAAAAAAAGAAATCGCCGATTTCTTGTTTGAACACCTGGATGAGTTTGGCGACAAACATGCACACATCATGAAGTGCATCAACTTTGCCCTCGACGACAAGAAAAAGTTTGGTGGTTTCATCCTGGTTTCGAAAGAAGATGGCAAAATCACAGGTGCTGTTGTCATCAACAAAACAGGCATGGGGGGCTATATCCCTGAAAATATCCTGGTATATATTGCCGTGCACAAAGATTATCGCGGGAAAGGCCTCGGAAAAGAACTGATGCTGAAAACGTTTGAGAAAGCTGAGGGCGATATCAAACTGCACGTAGAACCTGAAAACCCGGCACGGTACCTTTATGAAAAGCTTGGTTTTACAAGCAAATACCTTGAAATGCGGTGGACCCGCTAAACAAGAAACATCATGGCAGAAATAGCGATCAGCCGAAAGAAGCTGAAGCATAACCACGACTACCTGAAAAAACTGTTTGACCATCATAACATTCAGTGGGGAGTGGTTACCAAGCTTCTTTGCGGCAATCAAATATATATTAAAGAGATTATTGATTTAGGTTTGAAGGAGCTGATGGATTCACGGATTTCCAATCTGCGAACCATCAAGCGTATTGATCCCACAGTAAAAACAATTTACATCAAACCGCCACCACGAAGGAGTATCCGCAGCCTGGTAAAATATGCGGATGCGAGCATGAATACCGACCTTGAAACGCTCAAGCTGATCTCTAAAGAGGCTGTCAGGCAGGACAAGACACATGAAGTGATCATCATGGTGGAAATGGGCGAACTGCGCGAAGGAGTCATGGGGGAAGACCTGGTAAGTTTTTACTCCCAGGTTTTTGAACTGCCAAATATTGAGATTATTGGCTTCGGCACCAACCTGAATTGCCTTTACGGAGTAATGCCCTCGCGGGACAAGCTGATCCAGCTTAGCCTGTACAAACAAATTGTAGAGGTGAAGTTTAACCGCAAAATCAAACTGCTTTCCGGGGGCACTTCTGTTACCATTCCCATGCTGGCAAAACAACAGGTTCCCCCGGGTCTCAATCATTTCAGGGTGGGAGAAACACTCTATTTCGGTGCCAATCTGTGGACCGGCAAAACCATCAAAGGAATGAAAGATGATGTAATCACTTTTAAAGCTGAGATTATTGAGCTTATTGAGAAGCCCGTCGTACCGGAAGGCAACCTGGCAGAGAACCCATCCGGCGAATCCTTTGAGATCAACGCGGATGATTACGGGAAAACATCATGGCGCGCGCTGCTGGATGTCGGTTTGCTGGACATAGGCCCGGATTTCCTGATCCCAATGGATAAAAACATGGAAATGGCCGGCGCCAGCTCCGATATCCTGGTCATTGACCTGGGTAAAAACCCGAAAAACTACCAGGTTGGCGACTTCATCAAATTCAAACTGAAATATATGGGCGCACTCCGGCTGTTCAACTCCGATTATATCATCAAAAGACTGGAAGATTAACGGATTGCACCGGAAATTATACACCCCATGAGATCATTTGCAGAAAAATGGCTCGATAATACATTGAAGGGATTTATCGAAAACGATCGGCTGATCTCACCAATTCCTCATCTTTTCTGATGGCCCTGTTGGCAAAAAAGATAAACAAGAGAGAAAGCAGCGGAAAAATTACCCCGGGGCCGTACGAAAACTCAGCATCATTAACCTGTTTCTGCACACTGTCAATCATAAAAAAAGCAACAACAATCATGGCAATATGCAAAAACATATTCAAGCGGCCAAGCTGTATCTGCAACAATCTTTTCTTGTAAAGGAAGGTAATATAGATCGTTAGGAGTGCTGAAAAAATGAACAATACCAACAACAAATAGCCCATCCATGCACCGGACAGATCAAGCAATGCATAGAAATCCCGGAACTTACTGATGCGCAGAGGCATATCAGGAGATACAAGAGGAAAGTTCGCCAAAGGTAAAACGACAAATAAGAAAGTGAAGACGAAAACAAGAAACAAAAAGACACTTTGAATTCTCTGTAGCATGATATTTTTTTTATTGGTTCACAATAATATGTTACAAATGTACGTAAAAAAGCCTGAATCAAATATGGGGCAAATCAGCACTTTTATAAAAAAGTTTGTTGCATTAAACAATAAATATGTATATTTGCACCGATTCCTGCGTTTTTGATTTTTTTCTTTTGAATATATACCAAAACCACTTATTCATTTTGCTGACAACTAAAGCACAGCTCTTTTTTAGTTTGTTGGCATAGCCTGTCAGAGACAGACAAAAGTTTTGCTTCACAGAGGCTAACCGTTTATCATCATTTGTAAACTTACCCAAACTTATTTTATATCACATGTACGACATAGTAGAACTAAACAGTAAACTTCTTGCAGATCTGAAAGAGATTGCAAGAGAGTTGGACATCAAGAAGGTAGATTCTTATAAAAAACAAGACCTTATATACCAGATTCTGGATGCCCAGGCTTTAAATCCTCCTGCCGACAAAGGGAAGGATCGTGCTGCACCGGAGATAAAAACGGAGAAGAAGCCCGGGCGCAAACCGGGTCGGCCCAGGAAGCGCATCCCTGCAGGTAGCTCGTCAGGACGCACAACTCACGAGCAAAAAGAGGAAGGCAAGGATCAGCAAAAAACGGTGGATCCCCGCGAAAAGACCGGCAAAGACAAGCCGGCAGAGCATAAAGCCGCCAAAGAAGCACTACAGGATACCAAACCGGAGGCAAAACAGGAGGCAAAACAGGAAGCCAAGCCGGATGCCCCAAAAAAGCGTGGCCGAAGAAGCAAAAAAGAGCAGCAAGCAGCCAGGGAGGCAGCGGCTAAAGCAGAGCAGCAAAAAAAGGGAACTCCTGCTGATAAAAGCTCTTCAGACACTGCTGAACCGAAAGACAAGCAGAAATCTGATCAGAAACAATGGCCCGATGCCGCCACAGTGAAAGAAGAACCTCCCAAACGATCTGAACAACCCGATTCTGAAACAGATAAGCCTAAAACGGCTGTGCAGGAAGCCCAGCAACGGGCCGGCGATAAAGAAAAAGAAGCTTTTCAAAAACCAAAAGGCTTTGACAAACGAACCGGTGAACCTGTGTATGAGTTCGACGGCATCATCATCGCTGAAGGAGTGCTGGAAATTATGCCTGACGGTTATGGTTTTCTGCGCTCATCCGATTATAATTACCTCAATTCGCCCGACGACATCTACGTATCTCAAAGTCAGATCAAATTGTTCGGTCTGAAAACCGGGGATACCGTAAAAGGCGGCATTCGTCCCCCAAAGGAAAATGAGAAGTATTTTCCGCTTATCAAGGTGGAGCTCATCAATGGACGTATCCCGGCAGAGGTGCGTGACCGTGTGCCTTTCGACTTCCTAACACCACTCTTCCCCGACGAAAAATTCAGGATTACCGGACATGCCGATTCAACATTATCCACAAGGATCATCGACATGTTTGCCCCCATCGGAAAGGGTCAGCGGGGTTTGATCGTAGCACAGCCCAAAACAGGGAAAACCATCCTGCTGCAGGAAATCGCCAATGCCATTGCCGCAAACCACCCGGAAGTATATCTCATCGTGCTTCTGATCGATGAAAGACCCGAAGAGGTTACCGAAATGGCCAGAAATGTGAAAGCAGAAGTAATATCCTCCACCTTTGACGAACCCGCCGAACGCCATGTGAGGGTTTCAAATATCGTGCTGGAAAAAGCAAAACGCATGGTGGAGTGCGGCCACGACGTGGTGATCCTTCTCGACAGTATTACCCGTCTTGCCAGGGCCTTCAACACAGTGTCGCCGGCATCGGGTAAAGTGCTCTCAGGTGGTGTTGACGCAAACGCCCTGCACAGACCCAAGCGTTTCTTCGGGGCAGCAAGAAACATCGAAGAAGGAGGGTCCCTCTCCATCATCGCAACAGCCCTCATCGATACCGGATCTAAAATGGATGAAGTGATCTTTGAAGAATTCAAGGGTACCGGTAACATGGAATTGCAGTTAGACCGCCGCCTGTCCAACAAACGGATATTCCCATCCATCGATATCGTTGCTTCGGGTACACGCAGGGAAGACCTGCTGTTACCCAAAGAGATCATGAACCGCATCTGGGTGCTGCGCAAGTTTATTGCCGATATGACACCCATTGAGGCCATGGAGTTCCTGCTGGAAAGAATACGTCACACCAAAGACAATGAAGAATTCCTGATGTCGATGAACGGATAGGAAAAGCTCCGGGAAACGGGCCTCACCAAAACCTGTTTTTACCCAATATTACCTAAGCCTGCGTCGCTTTAACCGCAATGAGTTCAGCACCACGATCACGTCGGAAACCGCCATGGCAAAAGCGGCAACGATAGGTGTTAACAAACCCACTATGGCGAGCGGAATAGCCGACACATTGTAGAAAAATGCCCAGAACAGGTTTTCCTTGATTGTACGAAGCGTTGTGCGCGTAGTGCCAAAAGCTTTTGACAACAAAGAAAGATCGCCTTTGAGAAGCACCACATCCGCCGATTTAACCGCAACCTGGGTAGCGTCGCTCATGCTGATGCCCACATACGCTTTTGCCAGAGCCGGTGCATCATTGATGCCGTCTCCAACCATGGCCACCTTGCTTCCTTCATCTGATAAGCGTTCAATGATATCCAGCTTTTCAGCCGGAAGCTTCTCCGCATACACCTCGTCAATTCCCAGTTCGGCTGCTATGGAATCGCAACGTGACTGACGGTCACCACTGAGCAAAACGGTTTTTAAACCTCGCTTCTTCAAAAAAGCTATGGTTTCAGCAGCACCATCCTTTATTTCATCTTCCAGATCAAGCCAGGCAATGAGCTGATCATTCATCAGCAGGTACACATTGCGGCTGTCGTCATTGGTAATGTGCGACGCAACCTGGTAAGAACCCGCTACGAATGTGTTTCCTGCCTTGTCAGTTGCCTTTACACCTATGCCTTTGTGTTCTTCAACCGTCTCAAAACGGACGGTCCCCGACCCCTTGAAATAAGTGGTTAAAGCCTGCGCAATGGGATGGTTGGAATGTTTCTCTAAGCTGTATAACAAACTTCTTACGCTTTCTTCGGACTTACCAAAACACTGAAGATTCTTTACCTTAAACTTGCCGGTGGTGATGGTACCTGTTTTGTCGAAAACCACCGTGTCGATCGAACTGAATTTGTCCACGGTCGTACCGCCCTTGAGTAAAATGCCATTTTTCGCCGATCGTCCGAGCCCCACAACAACGGCCGTGGGAATAGCCAGGCCAAGGGCACACGGACAGGCAATAACCAGAACGGCCACACCGCGCATGAGCGAATCGCGGAAAGGCAAATCCGTTCCAAAAAACCAGTAAGAAATAGTCAGCAAGGCAATCACAACCACCGTGGGAACAAACCACATACTGATCTTGTCGGCCAGGTTCTGCAAGCGGGGCTTATCCTGCTGTGCATTGCGAACGAGCTCAATAATCTGCGACAAAACAGTGTCCTTTCCCGTGGCTGTTGCCTTTATACGCAAAGTACCCGATAACAGCATTGTACCACCCACAACCTTGTCACCCTTTTGCTTGTCGACCGGCACACTCTCACCCGATATCAGGCTTTCATCGATGCTGCCGTTGCCCCAGTAAATTTCGCCGTCAACCGGGATCTTATCGCCGGTATTCACCAATACACGCTCACCCTCCTCAACCAGCGCAGCATCCACTTCTTCGACAGTCTCCTGGCCTTCATACATTTCCGTTATCAGTCGTTTGGCCGTATTTTTCTGTAAGCGCACAAGGTCATCAATGGCCGATGTGGTTTTTTTAACCGAACGGTGCTCCAGCATATTACCTAAGAGCACAATGGAAATGATACTGGCAGAGGTCTCATAAAACATATAATCGTGGCCCAATCCGTAGATGGTACCTGCCAGGCTGTACACAAAAGCGGCCGTGCTTCCGAGAAATATCAGCACATCCATATTGGTTACACCGGAGCGGAGACTGAACCATGCACTTCTGCCAAAATGCAAAAAACCAACAATGAACACCGGTATGG